>NZ_KK211097.1:281822-301894 GCF_000620265.1 Staphylococcus sp. URHA0057
TACTTGTACTATCTGAAGTAGAGGCACTATCACTAGAAGACTCACTCAATGACGTACTAGAACTATCAGAAAGCGACGTACTCGTACTAGTTGAACCACTTAGAGAAGTGCTAGAACTGTCAGAAAGCGACGTACTCGTGCTAGTAGAATCACTTAGTGAAGTGCTTGTGCTAACCGAAGTAGAAGTACTTGTGCTAGATGAACCACTTAGCGACGTACTAGAACTGTCAGAAAGCGACGTACTCGTACTAGATGAATCGCTTAATGAAGTACTTGTACTATCCGAAGTAGAGGCACTATCACTAGATGAGTCGCTCAATGATGTACTAGAACTGTCAGAAAGTGACGTGCTCGTACTAGTAGAATCACTTTGCGATGTACTAGTGCTCGTACTAGTAGAAGTACTTGTGCTAGCTGATCCACTCAATGAAGTACTCGTACTGTCAGAAAGTGAAGTACTTGTACTAGCAGAATCACTTAACGAAGTACTTGTACTATCTGAAATAGAAGTGCTATCACTAGATGAATTGCTCAATGACGTACTAGAACTATCAGAAAGCGACGTACTCGTGCTTGTCGAACCACTTAGAGAAGTGCTCGTACTAACCGAAGTAGAAGTGCTCACGCTAGATGAGTCGCTCAATGACGTACTAGAACTGTCAGAAAGTGACGTACTCGTACTAGATGAACCACTCAATGATGTACTAGTACTACCTGAAGTAGAAGTACTTACACTATTAGATAATGAAGAACTTATGCTAGATGATTCACTCATTGATTCGTTCGTACTAGTAGAAAGAGACGTTTGTGTACTAGCTGAGTCACTCATAGAAGTACTAGAACTATCAGAAAGCGACGTACTCGTACTAGATGAATCACTTAATGAAGTACTTGCGCTATCAGAAAGCGAAGTACTTGTACTAGCAGAATCACTTAGAGAAGTACTTGTGCTATCAGAAGTCGACGTACTTGTACTAGCTGAGTCACTTGTCGATGTGCTTGCACTGTCTGAAAGTGACGTAGAAGTACTCATGCTAGATGAATCACTCACAGAGGTACTCGTACTAGCAGAAATAGACATACTAGTAGAATTACTTACAGACGTACTTGCACTATCAGATGTCGAAGTGCTTGTACTAGCAGAATCACTCAATGACGTACTAGAACTATCAGAGAGTGACGTAGAAGTACTAGTAGAATCACTTAGAGAAGTACTTGTGCTATCAGAAGTCGACGTACTTGTACTAGATGAGTCACTCGTAGACGTGCTTGCACTGTCAGAAAGCGACGTAGAAGTACTAGTACTATTTGAATCACTTACAGACGTGCTCGTGCTGTCAGAGACAGAAGTACTAGCAGAATCACTTAGAGAAGTACTTGTACTATCGGACGTCGATGTACTTGTACTAGTAGAGTCACTTGTCGACGTGCTTGCACTATCAGAGAGTGATGTTGATGTACTAGTCGAATCACTTAGTGAAGCACTTGTACTATCAGACGTAGAAGTACTTGTACTAGTAGAGTCACTTGTCGAAGTGCTTGCACTATCAGAAAGCGAAGTAGATGTACTAGTACTAGTTGATTCACTTACAGAAGTGCTCGTGCTATCGGAGACAGAAGTACTCAATGAATCACTTGTAGACGTGCTTGCGCTATCCGAAGTGGAAGTACTTGTACTAGTAGAGTCACTTGTCGATGTGCTTGCACTGTCAGAAAGTGATGTAGAAGTACTCGTACTAGATGAATCACTTACAGAAGTGCTCGTGCTATCTGAAACAGAAGTACTCAATGAATCACTTAGTGAAGCACTTGTGCTATCCGAAGTGGAAGTACTAGTACTAGACGAATCGCTAGTCGACGTGCTTGCACTATCAGAAAGCGATGTAGAAGTACTAGTACTATTTGAATCACTCACAGACGTACTCGTGCTGTCAGAAACAGAAGTACTCAATGAATCACTTAGTGAAGCACTAGCACTATCAGAAGTTGACGTACTTGTACTAGTAGAGTCACTTGTCGAAGTGCTTGCGCTATCAGAAAGTGAAGTAGAAGTACTTGTACTATTTGAATCGCTCACAGAAGTGCTCGTGCTATCAGAAACAGAAGTACTCAATGAATCACTTAGTGAAGCACTTGTGCTATCAGACGTAGACGTACTTGTACTAGATGAATCGCTAGTATACGTGCTTGCGCTATCAGAAAGCGAAGTAGAAGTACTTGTACTATTTGAATCGCTCACAGACGTACTCGTGCTGTCAGAAACAGAAGTACTCAATGAATCACTTAGTGAAGTACTTGCACTATCAGACGTAGACGTACTAGTACTAGTAGAATCACTCATAGATGTACTAGAACTATCAGAAAGTGATGTCGAAGTACTAGTACTAGATGAATCACTTACAGAAGTGCTCGTGCTATCTGAAACAGACGTACTCAATGAATCACTTAGTGAAGCACTAGCACTATCAGAAGTTGAAGCACTCGCGCTATCCGACATAGAAGTACTAGAACTTTGAGATTCACTTACAGAAGTGCTTGTGCTATCAGAAGCTGACATGCTGTTACTTACTGATTGGCTATCAGACATGGACGCACTAGTACTTTGTGAGTCACTTAGTGAAGCACTTGTACTACCAGAAGTTGAAGCGCTAATAGAATCGCTTAATGACGCACTTGCACTATTAGAAACTGACATGCTATTACTTACTGATTGACTATCAGACAAGGATGCACTAGTACTTTGTGAGTTACTTAGTGACGCACTTGTACTACCAGAAGTTGAAGCACTCGTAGAATTACTTATAGATGCACTAGTACTATTTGATGACGAAATACTATTACTATTAGATGTACTATTTGAAGTACTTGTACTATCAACTGTTGAAGTACTTTGTGAGTTAGAAATAGAATCACTTTCTGCATTTCTTCCAATATTCCAAGTAAATGTTTTAGTAGTTGTATTATTACTAGCATCTTTAGATGTAACTGTTACAGTATAGTCACCCATTGTAGTAGGTGTGCCACTAACTGTTTTAGTTGTAGGATCATAAGTTAAACCTGGTGGTAATCCAGTTACAGTATCAGTTGTTGAACCACTGTTGTCACTTGTATCAATTGTTACGTTATTAATAGGTGATAGTACTTGGTTAGATTGATTATTAATATTAATAACCGGATTAGTAGTATCCACTACATTAATGTTAAATGTCGATGTAGACGAATTACCGGCTTGATCAACTGAAGTGACAGTAACAGTATTATTTCCTAATTGTGTAGGAGTTCCAGTAATTGTGTTTGATGCTGAATCATAACTTAATCCAGAAGGTAGACCTGTAACAGTATTTGTAACAGTGCCAGTACCATTATCTGTTGTATTCACTGTAATAGGTGAAATTGGGCTATTAATTTCTTTAGTTTGATTAGACATGTTAATAGTTGGTGCCTGTACATCTTTATAAAAGACAGTTATAGCTTGCCCTGCATTTGTTAATTTAACTGTTTTATTTGTTGCGTTATATGTTGGTGCATATGTACTATCTATATTTACTAATTGATAACCTTTAGCCGTAATCGCGCTTTGTTGATCATCAATAGTGACAGTATTGTCTACGTCTCCAGCCAGTGTTTTAGCTGCAACGATTTCTTTACCAGTATCGGCATCAACATAGTGAACTTGTGCCGTAGCAGTTTCAGTATACGTGAATGAGTCAATTTCAACTTGTTGTAAATTTCGAGCTCCACCAGTAGACGCTGTCATAGATAGCGAGAAGTTAGTATTTTTACTGGCTTTAATCCAATCAGAAATATTTCTAGTCCACGTTTGTCCAGCATATGTTACTGTCATGACTTTCGTATCACCATTATAATCAATGATAAAATCTTGGAAAGTACCATTAGGTTGTGTTGTTAATTTAGCCGCATTAGCAGTTTTTGTATTATCTGTATAAGTTGTTGCTACGCCTGAATTATTTGTTGTTACAAATGCACCGAATGCGCCACCGCCACCTACACTAGCAGGGTCTTTATTAGCTTTGGCAGATGAGTTAGGTTGTGAGGTATTATGATAAGTATCTAACTTAAAGCCGAAAGCATTATTCAAGCCACCAATACCTAAGGCAGCCCCTTCTTTACCAATTTGTCCGAGTGTACCTGGTGAAAAGGCGAAACCGATACCATCGCCACCAGTGACGCCGTCTGGAGAAGTTCCTTCATAACGAGTTCCTAGGTTAACTTTACCTTCAAAATGGAAACTTTTATTTGAGTCAATTTTAGTACCTAGAGATATAGCACCTTTTTGTCCGCCAACATCTGGAGTTAATGTTGCAACACCAGTACTTTGATCGTATGTTGCAGAACCGCTAGTTGTGAAATGATCAGTAAAGTTATCCTTATCAACTACGACCTGTGAAGTTGTAGGTGCAATTGGTGATGCTGTTGTTGCTGCAGCTGCTAAACGATTGACCGCTAATCTACTAAATGCACGTACTTTAGTTGTACTAGTCGATTTACTAGATTCACTAGCAACCGGTGTAGTGACAACACTCTCAGAAGCAGTATGTGTCATTCTTTCATTAATATATGATGTTTTATTCGTAATCGCTTCACTATTTACTGTATTTTGTTTTGGGGATTCACTTGATGTAGCACCTGCAGATGATTGACTGTCGGTATTTTTCGTTGAAGCTTGAGATTGAGAGTCTGGTGAAGTTGATTTAGTTTCACTTGAAGTACTTGTTTTACTTTCATTTGTAGCTGTTTCTGATTTCTGCGATTGTGAATCAGATGAATTATCGTTAGATGATGAAGTAGATTTTGTACTTTGAGAATTTTTTGAATCATTTTTGCTTGCTTCAGAGTTACTATGGTCTGATTGACTAGACTTAGAAGCTTGCTCTGAATCAGAATTCTGTTTGTTAGTTTGATCAGTTTCACTATGTTGTTCAGATTTATTTTCAACGCTTTCACTAGATTGTGTATCTGATTTCTCGCTACTACTAGACGTAGATTGAGTACTATCAGTTGTGTCATTTTTTTCAGAACTTTGTGTTTTTTCTGATGAAACAGATTCACTTTTCGCTGTGTTTTCACTATTGCTTGCATGTTTAAGTTCAGTTGAATTTTGATTTGCGACTGCTTGACTTTGTGTAGAAAGCTCTGAAGTTACAGGTAATTCAGAAGCTGCCATTGCTTGATGATTATGTAACATATTAACTGTAAAAGCGCCACCTGCTATTGTAGAAGCTTTTATAGCATTTCTTTTTACAAAGTTACCTTTTTCTTTACCTTCATCAGAATCTTCCATTGTATGATTGGAAAAGATAGGTAATCCCATGATTCGCATTAATTTAATTTCTTTGATACCTGATTTAATCCAATGTTTCCCAGATTTATATAATTTAACCCGAGATTTTTCGTTTTCTAAACTGTGTTTTAAATTTCTTTGTCTTTTTGACATTGAACCATACTCCTTTAAATGTTGCTGTGTAAGAATGGGTTAGTCTCAATGTAATAATACACTAATATTTAACTTCATATTACGTAACAAATATATCACACTTTGAGATTAAAAAATATTAATATTATTTGGAAAATAAAATTGTTATCCCATTACAACGAATAGAGTAAAATTCAATAAGTTTGTATAATATATTTGTTGTAATACAAGTATAACTATTCACAAATCTATTTCTAAAAAAGTTTTTTGTAGCTATTATTTTTGAAAACATTTAAAAATTTATAAAAATCAAAATAAGTGTAAATGATTTCTGTGAGAGGACACTGAGGTTTGTCTGACGTCAACGTGCTCGTGGTCTAATTTAGAACTAATATTCTAAAATTTTTAAGTACAATCGAAACGTAAAATTCAATAAAAAGCAATGATAAATACTTTAAAATAAGTGAACTACTGTAAACATTTATCTTCAATAAATCTTTACCAAATCTTTACAATTCCTTAATTTAAGTTTTTTTGTATAGAAAGTTGGGGATTAAGAAATATCTAATATAAAGGAGAGACTAACAATGAAACATACAAAAACAATAGCTTTATTATCATCGGCAGCCATTTTATTAGGTGCGTGTGGCAATGGAGGTAGTGATTCAGCTTCAAATAAAAAAGACGAAGGTACAAAAGATACTACTGTAGCAGTAAAAGATATTAAGACAAATCCTGAAGATGCGATTAAAAAAACGCAACAAACATATAAAGGTCAAGATTTAAAAGATATTTCATATGAAAAATCAAATGGCGACTGGGTATACAAAGTTGAACAACAAGACACTAAGAATAACAAAGAATCAGAAGTCATTATTAATGACAAAGATAAAAAGGTAATTCATAAAGAAACTGAAAAAGGCGAATCTAATAATTCTAATGATTCGTTTAAATATAGTGATGTAAAAGATTATAAAGATGCCATTAAATCTGCTCAAAAAGAATTTGACGGTGACGTTAAAGAATGGTCATTATCTAAAGATGATGGAAAATTAGTTTATGATTTCGACCTACAAAAAGGTAAAGAAAAACATGAAATAACAGTCGATGCTAAAACAGGTAAAGTATTAGATAGTCAACAAGATGATTAGTATATAATAGAAAATCGTATTTGAAAAAGCAACCTAACGATGTGTTAGGTTGCTTTTCGTGTGTCTGAATGTTCTATTTAAAAATTAATATAGTTCTAATAATTTCTTCCAATTATATGAGATCATTACAGCAATACTCATAACTAGAAGTATAATTACAAGTTCTGAAGCCATATAACCTTGTGATAGATGTACCGTAAATAATGCGCCTAGCATAATAACGATAAAACCAGCAGCAACGTAATTTGAAAGTAAACCTATAATCATAAAGATACCACCAATAAATTCAAACAATCCTAATAAAATGCCTAAAAATGCTGGAAAGCCTAAGCCAGCCATCATTTCCATAGGTTCTTTAAATCCACTAAATACCTTTTGTGAACCATGTATTGTAAAAGTGACACCTAACATAAGTCTAATTAATAATAATCCTATTCTCATAGCGTATAACTCCTTTTGTATATTTTATATACCTGATATAACAGTTATATTACAATACTAGCTATTTACATTCAAGAACAAATCAGATATTTATTGTAACTAAACAATTAAAAATAGATTACAAAATGTAATAAAACGATAAAATGCTATAAATTTTAAAAAATAAAGTCCTTCTTACTTTAGAAATACATATTTTACAAAATTTGATAATAAAATTTTAATAGAGTAAGTCAATTACGTTATAATACTTATGTTCATATAATATATACATAAATACCAAATTAGTTTAGAGTGAAATTAAGTAGGGCACTTATAAACATAGGTATATGCAAATTACATATAGTAACTAAATGATATAAAAATATTAATAGGGGGAACATCATTGAAAAAAGTTTTGACCAGTATTCTGATGATAATTATGTGTTTAATCGTTGTATCACCAACTGTTTTAGCATCACAGTCACCTGTAGACGTAGCTAAACAAGAAAAACAAAACATTGATAAGCAATACAATCCAAAAGGTATGATAGTAACTACTGAGGATGGACAAATACTCTACAATTATCACGACAAAAAACAAGTTGATCCAGCTTCAACAACCAAATTGATGACAATGAATTTAATATACGATGATATTAAATCCGGAAAAGTGAAAATGAACGATAAAGTAAAAATTACATCAAGATACGAAAAAATGTCAGAATTACCTAATTTAACAACATTTCCTTTAAAACAAGGTGAAACTGTTACAATCAATCAATTATTGAAACAAGCAGCATTAGAATCAAGTAATGCTTCTACGTTAGTTTTAGCTGAACATATTGATGGCAATTCTTCAAAATTCACAGATAGAATGAATAAAAAAGCAAAAGAATTAGGTATGAAAAATACAAAATTTACTAATCCAAGTGGAGCAAATAATAAAGTATTACAACCATATGAACCGAAAAAATATAAAAATGATACTATTTCTCATACATCTGCACGAGATATGGCTATACTCAGCACAAATTTGTTAAAAGAACATCCGGATGTTTTAAAAATTACAAAGCTTTCTAAAGATACACAATCTAATCAAGAGCTACATAATACAAATACGTCATTACCAAATGAAGCAGATGCTATGAAAGATGTTGATGGATTGAAAACAGGTACTAGTGACAATGGCTATAATCTAGAATTAACAGCTAAACGACACCATTTAAGAATCGTTACTGGCATATTTAATGTTATGCCCTATCCTGATGAACAAGCTAAACACGCACGTCAAAAACTTGCGAATGCTTTAACTGAGCATGCTTTTAAACAATATGAATACCGTAAAGTTGTTTCAAAAGGGGAACATAAGATAGATGGTAAGGAATACGAAGTTAAAAAAGATTTATATGATTTAGTTCCAAAAGATAAGAAAAAATATAAATTGAAAGTTTCTAAAGACAATCGATTATACGTTGATTATGATAGACAATTTATAAAAGATCATCACGCCCCTAGCGTTAAAGTTGAAGCTACGACACATTGGGGCATGATTTTCCTTTACATACTTATGGCGGTCGTAGGCCTTGTACTACTTGGTATGCTTACAATTATTGGCATCAAAATTTATTTTAAGAATAATAAATAAATATATAAATTGAGATAACTAACCTACCACTTTATGGATAAGAATTTATATTAAGAGCTATTAAATTGACAAAAACATAAGTAACTGCAAAGATTACATTTATATATATAGATTAATTGCTTTTAAATTAACCTTTATAACTAGAAATACGGAGGGGTTTATAATGAAAGTAGGAATTATTGGGGCTTCAGGTAAAGTTGGACAACTTATTTTAGAAGAAGCAGTAGATAGAGGAAACCAAGTAACGGCTATCGTAAGAAATGCATCAAAAGTTTCGAACTCAAATGTAGATGTCATTGAAAAAGATATTCATGATTTAACTACTTCTGATATTACAGCATTTGATGTAGTGGTAAATGCATTTGGTGCACCATTAGGCGATTCAGAAGGTCATATTAATGCAGGTCGTCATTTAATTGATATTTTAAAAGGTACAGATACTAGAGCAATTATTGTTGGTGGTGCAGGAAGCTTATATGTTGATGATGCTCACACTACTAAACTGATTGACACTGAAGAATTTCCAGATGTAGTCAAACCAACTGCAATAGGCCAAGGACAAAACCTTGAAGAATTACAAAATGCAGAAGGAATTACTTGGACATTTTTAAGTCCTTCAGCTGAATTTGATTATGAAGGTGCAAGAACTGGTAAATATAAATCTGGTAAAGATCAACTATTAGTGAATTCTAATGGAAAAAGTTATATTAGCTATGCTGATTTTGCAATAGCTATTGTAGATGAAATTGAAAACCCACAACATATTAATGAACGTTTTACAGTTGTAGGCGAAGAAAAATAATAAAGTTATCACTTTTATCATAAAGTAAGGCGGAAATTTTGAGTTGATATTCAATTCAAAATCTCCGCCTTTTTCTATTATTTATTTCCTAGGATATAAACCTAAATATGATTCTAAACTTTTACCTGATTGTTTAACTTGTTTCGCTTTATCTTTTCCTAAATAACGTAAATGCCATGGTTCATATTGATAACCTGTTTCATTCTCTTTATGTTTCCCATATCTTACAATGAAACCATAATCAGCAGCATGTTTTTTAATCCATTTACCTTCTTTAGTTTTACCAAAGCTACGATATAAATTTTTATCTGAGCCCTGTGCTCCTACATCAAATGATAATCCAGTTTGATGTTCAGAGTGACCTGGTTTCGAACTATATTTATTAGCAGCTTTTTCGCCATCTCTAGCTTTATAATTATTAAATAGTTGTACTTGTGTTTGATAACTTCTAAAACCACTTATTTTATATAATTGAATATTATCTTTCTTTGCATCTGTCATCATTTTATTTAAAGCACGTACCGCTTTTGGATTTTCTCCTGGATTGAAATCTTTAGGTAATTTAATTTGTTTATTTACTATTAGAATACCATCAATATATGTCTTTCCGTCTTTTTTAATCTTTTTATGATTTTTCTTCGAATGGTTATTATCACTTTTTTGATTTTTTTCACCTAAATGACCATTTGAACATGCTGACAGTATTAATAATCCCATTAATAAAAAAAGATATAACTTCTTCATGTAACATTTAACTCCTTTAAACTATTAATCACTCAATACTTGAAGGTTAGATGATGTCATCATTCCATACTAAATTAGCCTAACATATTTGCTTGAAAATTTAATTGTATTTAGTCAATAAATTCACTTTTTTTAAAGTGACAAACTATTCTTTTTACCATTAACTATAAATTTGTTATATAACAGATAATTTAAAAGATATACTCTATTAATTTATTTCACAGGTTCTTTAATCAGCCACATATTATATATAATTTAGCCATAAATTATGTGAAAATAATCACAAAATACATGCTATACTCTTTGTGAAAGCGATAACAAAATTTGGAATTAATTAACTAATAATAAATAATTGGAGGCGAAAGGTATGTTAGAAACAAATCATACTCATGCTTGGCAAGGTTTTAAAAATGGACGTTGGAATAGACATTCAGACGTAAGAGAATTTATTCAATTAAACTATTCTTTATATGAAGGCGACGACGCATTCCTAGAAGGTCCAACAGAAGCTACTTCAAAATTATGGGACCAAGTGATGCAATTGTCTAAAGAAGAACGTGATCGCGGTGGCATGTGGGATATGGATACAAAAGTTGCATCGACAATCACTTCACATGATGCAGGATATTTAGACAAAAACTTAGAAACAATCGTTGGTGTTCAAACAGATAAACCATTCAAACGCTCAATGCAACCATTTGGTGGTATACGTATGGCGAAAGCTGCATGTGAAGCATATGGATATGAATTAGATCCAGAAACTGAAAAAGTCTTCACAGATTATCGTAAAACACATAACCAAGGTGTATTCGATGCATATTCCAGAGAAATGTTAGATTGCCGTAAAGCAGGAATTATTACTGGGTTACCAGACGCTTATGGCCGTGGACGTATCATTGGAGACTACCGCCGTGTGGCATTATACGGTGTAGATTTCTTAATGGAAGAAAAACTTCACGATTTCAATACAATGTCTACTGAAATGTCAGAAGATGTAATTCGTTTACGTGAAGAACTATCAGAACAATATAGAGCTTTAAATGAATTAAAAGAATTAGGTCAAATGTATGGTTTCGATTTAAGTCGACCAGCAACTAACTTTAAAGAAGCAGTGCAATGGTTATATCTAGCATATCTAGCTGCAATTAAAGAACAAAATGGTGCAGCAATGAGTTTAGGACGTACATCAACATTCTTAGATATTTATGCAGAACGTGATTTGAAAAATGGTGACATAACTGAAAGTGAAGTACAAGAAATTATCGACCACTTCATTATGAAATTACGTATTGTTAAATTTGCTCGTACACCAGACTATAATGAATTATTCTCAGGAGATCCAACATGGGTTACTGAATCTATTGGTGGTGTAGGTATCGATGGCAGACCACTTGTTACTAAAAACTCATTCCGTTTCTTACATTCATTAGACAATTTAGGTCCAGCACCAGAACCAAACTTAACAGTACTTTGGTCAGTGCGTTTACCTGAAAACTTCAAAATTTATTGTGCAAAAATGAGTATTAAAACAAGTTCAATTCAATACGAAAATGATGACTTAATGCGTGAAAGTTATGGCGATGACTATGGTATTGCATGTTGTGTATCTGCTATGAAAATTGGTAAACAAATGCAATTCTTCAGAGCAAGAGCTAACTTAGCTAAAACATTATTATATGCAATCAATGGTGGTAAAGATGAAAAATCTGGAAAACAAGTAGGACCAAGTTACGAAGGTATTAAATCTGACGTACTTGATTATGATGAAGTCTTTGCTAAATTTGAAAAAATGATGGATTGGTTAGCAGGTGTCTACATTAATTCATTAAATATCATCCACTACATGCATGATAAATATAGCTATGAAAGAATCGAAATGGCATTACATGATACAAATATCATTCGCACAATGGCTACTGGTATAGCAGGATTATCTGTAGCAGCAGACTCATTATCAGCAATTAAATATGCAAAAGTAACACCTATTAGAGATGAAAATGGACTTGTGACAGACTTTGAAATCGAAGGAGATTTCCCCAAATATGGTAACAACGACAGCCGTGTAGATGATATTGCAGTAGACTTGGTAGAACGCTTTATGACAAAATTACGTAGCCATAAAACATATCGTGATTCAGAACATACAATGAGTGTATTAACGATTACTTCAAACGTTGTATATGGTAAGAAAACAGGTAATACACCAGATGGACGTAAAGCTGGAGAACCATTTGCACCAGGTGCTAACCCAATGCATGGACGCGACCAAAAAGGTGCATTATCATCATTAAGTTCTGTAGCTAAAATTCCTTATGATTGCTGTAAAGATGGAATTTCAAATACATTTAGTATTGTTCCAAAATCACTAGGTAAAGAAGAAGAATCACAAAACAAAAACTTAACAAGTATGCTAGACGGTTACGCTATGCAACATGGCCATCACTTAAATATCAATGTATTTAATAGAGAAACATTACTAGATGCAATGGATCATCCTGAAGAATACCCACAATTAACAATTCGTGTATCTGGCTATGCAGTTAACTTTATTAAATTAACTCGTGAACAACAATTGGATGTTATTTCTCGTACATTCCACGAACAAATGTAGAAAATAAGGTGGGAGCAAAATGCTTAAAGGACACTTACACTCCGTTGAAAGTATGGGTACAGTAGACGGACCAGGAATTAGATATATATTATTCACACAAGGTTGTTTATTAAGATGTTTATATTGTCATAATCCAGATACATGGAAAATTAATGAGCCATCAAGAGAAGTGACAGTAGATGAAATGGTAAATGAAGTATTACCTTATAAACCATACTTTGACGCTTCAGGTGGAGGAGTTACAGTTAGCGGTGGCGAACCATTGTTACAAATGCCGTTTTTAGAAGCATTATTTAAAGAATTAAAAGCTAATGGAATACACACATGTCTTGATACTTCTGCTGGATGTGTTAATGATACAGTAGCATTTAATCGTCATTTTGATGAATTACAAAAATATACGGATCTCATGCTTTTAGACATTAAACATATCGATAATGAAAAACATATTAAATTAACAGGCAAACCGAATACACATATTCTTAAATTTGCACGTAAGCTTTCAGATATGAAACAACCTATATGGATAAGACACGTTCTAGTCCCAGGAATTTCAGATGATAAAGAAGATTTAATTAAATTGGGTGAATTTATCAATTCGCTAGATAATGTTGAAAAATTTGAAATCTTACCTTATCACCAACTCGGAGTACACAAGTGGAAAAATTTAGGTATCCCATATCAATTAGAAAATGTTGAACCACCAAATGATGAAGCAGTCAAAATGGCATATCAATACGTTAATTTCAAAGGAAAAATTCCAATCACGCTATAAAAAACTATATTATACCCCATAAAATACCCTTCAAATTATGGACATATCAAAGCAGAATTTGATATGTCCATTTTTAATAAAATTTGAAGTAATTGTTAATTATTTATCAAAATATAAAAAATAATTTAATAATCATTAAGTTTATTTTTAAAGTGTGTTTTAATTGTGAACATTTATCATATTTTAACTATTTTTGTGTATTTATGGTAGTATGAACTTGGAAATAGAATTAGTTAACAATATTTCTAAATTTTATATTTTTTTAGCACTTTTTGTAAACGCTATCAAAATATATTTCAGGAGGGGATAAATTGAAAAACGTCATAATTAATGCAATGGGGACGGTGATTCGCTTATCAATTAATCACAATCAACCAGATTCAATTTTATCTCAAGCCGAGTCCAAAATTCATACTTGGGAAAAACAATTTAGTGCTAATGACGAGCACTCAGATTTAATGAAAATTAACCGAATGGCTGGTATAAGGCCAGTAGTAACTAGTGATGAAATATTTAAAATGATTCAGCTAGGTTATCATGCAACATTATCTTCTAATCAAAAAATGAATATCTTAATAGGCCCTTTAGTTAAACTTTGGAAAATTGGTTTTGAAGATGCTAAAAAGCCAAATGAACAAGACATTCAACATGCGATAACGTTAACGAATCCTGAAAATCTAGAATTGAATGAAGCAACAAATGAAGTTTATTTAACTAAGAAAGGTATGGAGATTGATTTAGGCGCTCTTGTAAAAGGGTATTTTGCTGATCAACTTCAAACATTTTTCATTAATCATGGTGTAACTTCAGGAATTATTGATTTTGGTGGTAACGTGATTACGATTGGTGAAAATACACCAACATCAAGAAGTTGGAAGGTAGGTATTCGTAATCCTTTTTATAAGAATAGTAATCCACTTGCAGTTTTAGAGATTCATCAACAATCTGTTGTGACTTCAGGTATATATGAACGCTATTTTATAAAAGATCATCAATTGTATCATCACATATTAGATAGTAAAACAGGATACCCAGTTAATAATGATATTGCTAGCGTAACCATCGTATCTGATCATTCTGTGGATTGCGAGATATGGACTACGATTTGTAGTTTTGGGCAAGCATCACAAAATATTGAACTACTTAATCAAATAGATGGTATTGAAGGTGTCATTGTTAAACGTGATGGCGACATTGTTTCAACTTCAAGAATTTCTATGCAAAAAGAATATGTAATTTAAATACTCTAAATGAGTATTATATTTTTAAATATACATGTGAAAATAATCACAATTTATCAGGAGGATGACTTATGAATAAAGAAATTTTAGATACTGTCAAATTAAACTCTGGAGCTGAATTGAAAAACCGTATAGTAATGGCGCCAATGACAATTCAAGCTGGCTATTTTGACGGTAGTGTGACTTCAGAAATGATAGATTACTATCAATACCGATCAGGTGACGCAGCTGCAATTATTGTAGAAAGTTGCTTTGTTGAAGATCATGGACGTGGATTCCCGGGTGCTATTGGTGTTGACACAGATGAAAAGGTTAAAGGTCTAGCAAGATTAGCACAAGCGATTAAAGACAAAGGATCAAAAGCAATTCTACAAATTTATCATGCCGGTCGTATGGCTAATCCAAAATTAAATGAAGGAGAACAGCCAATCTCCGCAAGTCCAATTACTGCATTGCGACCTGATGCTGCAACACCGCGTGAAATGACTACATCACAAATAGAACAAATGATTAATCACTTTGGCGAAGCGACTCGTAGAGCAATTGAAGCGGGATTCGATGGTGTAGAAATTCACGGTGCGAATACGTATTTAATTCAACAATTCTTCTCTCCTCACTCTAATAGAAGACAAGATGAATGGGGCGGTAGTCGAGAAAAACGTACAAAATTCCCAATCGAAGTATTGAAAAAAGTTCAAAGTGTTGTGGCTCAAGCAGACGCTAAAGATTTTATTATTGGTTATCGTTTCTCTCCAGAAGAATTAGAAGAACCAGGTATTAGATTTGAAGATACAATGTATCTCTTAAATACACTTGCTGAATATAAACCTGACTACTTCCATATTTCAGCAAATAGTTATAAACGTACGTCAATCGTTAATCAAGACGATTCTGAGCCATTAATTAATAAATACTTAAATTCTAGAAATGAAACATTGGCAAGCATTCCTTTAATAGGTGTCGGAAGCATTTCACAAAAGCAAGATGCTGAAGAAGCTTTAGAACTAGGGTATGACTTATTAGCAGTTGGTAAAGCATACTTAATTGAACCAAATTGGACTGAAAAAATTATTAACGACCAAGAAGTAGAACAATTTGTTGATATCCATGATCAAAAAGTATTACACATTCCATCACCATTATGGAAAGTAATGGACTTTATGATATTAGACAAAGAAGAAGAACATAGAAAATACGAAAAACTTAAAGCATTACAAAATAAAAAAGTGAAATTTAATAAAGGTACTTATAACGTATTTGCTAAAGGTCATAATGGTAATTTACCTATGAAAGTTGAATTGTCTGAAGACAAAATTGTAAGTATTGAAGTTGATGACAGTGGAGAATCTGAAGGTATTGCTAATCCAGTATTTGAACGTTTACCACAAGATATCATAGAAGGACAAACATTAAATGTAGACGTAGTTTCTGGGGCAACTGTTACAAGTGAAGGTATTATTCAAGGTATCGCTGAAGCGATTGAACAAGCTGGCGAAGATCCTGATGTACTACGCGCGCGTCCTAAACCAGTTGTTCAATGGTCAAATGAAACAATTGAAGAAACAACGGATATTGTTGTAATCGGTACTGGTGGTGCAGGTTTAAGTGCTGCAGCTACTGCTTTAGATGAAGGTAAAGAAGTGATTATGCTTGAAAAATTTGCCGCTATCGGAGGAAATACGATACGTACTGGCGGACAAGTCAATGCAGTTGAACCAGAATGGCAAGGTAGTTTCCCTGCATTAGCTGGTGAACATGAGACATTAAAACAACTATTAGAACATGATGAAAATGATATAGATGATGATTATAAAGAAGATTTCCGCACAGTAAAATCTCAAATTAAAGCCTATTTAGATGACGATAGTGAAAAAGGCAATAACTTATTCGATTCAATTGAATTACACCGAATTCAAACATATTTAGGTGGTAAACGTAAAGATAAAAATAATGTAGAAATTACAGGTGACTATGAACTAGTTAAAACACTCACAGATAATGTATTAGATTCTGTTAAATGGCTAACAGAAAAAGGCGTACATTTCGATCGTTCATTCGTAGATATGCCAGTTGGTGCATTATGGCGTCGTGGTCATAAACCAATGAAAGCACAAGGTTTAGAATTTATCGAAAATCTTGGTGACTATGTTAAAACACATCACGGTCGTATATTCACTGAAACAACAGCCGAAAAATTAATCAAAGAAGGCAATAAAATTGTAGGTATTGAAGCTCGTAAAGCAAACGGAGCTAAAGTTAAAATTCATACAAAACATGGTGTAGTACTTGCTACAGGTGGATTTGGTGCTAATACTAAAATGTTACAACAATATAATACGTATTGGGATAGTATTCCAGATGATATTAAAACAACTAACTCACCTGCAATTACTGGTGATGGTATACGTTTAGGTGTCCAAGCAGGTGCAGAACTTGTTGGTATGGGATTCTCTCAAATGATGCCAATATCTGACCCTAAAACAGGCGCACTATTCACAGGTTTAATTGTGACACCATCTAACTTCGTATTTGTTAATAAAGAAGGACAACGTTTCGTAAATGAATTTGAAAGTAGAGACGTGTTATCTAAAGCAGCATTAGAACAAAAAGAAGGTATGTTCTACATTATTGCTGATGAAAATATTAAATCATTAGCGATGAATACTTCTGAAGACAAAATTAATCATGAGCTTGAAGACGGTACATTAGTAAAAGGTGACACATTAGAAGAATTAGCAGAAAAACTAAACATCGAACCACAACAATTAATTAATACTATCGAACGTTATAACAAATTTGTTGATCAAGGTCATGATTATGATTTCAATAAAAGTGCATTTGATTTAAAAATTGAAAAAGCACCATTCTATGCAACACCTCGTAAACCAGCAGTACATCATACTATGGGAGGCTTACGAATTAATTCTCAAGCACAAGTTATTGATGTTGAAGGTCATATTATTGAAGGATTATATGCATCTGGTGAGGTAGCAGGAGGTATTCATGCAGGTAACCGATTAGGTGGTAATGCACTTGCTGATATCTTTACTTATGGAAGAATTGCTGGTAAAAGTGCAGCTACGCATCAAGTTACTAATGAATAGGAGTGACTAGCTATGTCTGGAAATTACAAAAAAGGAAATCAATTAATACTAGCTATTATATTAGGGATTTTGACATATTGGTTGTTTGCTCAATCTCTCTTAAATATAGCGCCTCATGTGCAAAATGATTATCACGTTGATATGAGTATTATCAATATTGCAGTAAGTCTTACCTCACTATTAACTGGTGTGTTCATAGTTGTTGCAGGTGGACTCTCAGATAAAATAGGAAGAGTAAAAGTGACTAGAGCGGGACTAGTATTAAGTATATTAGGATCTATTTCCGTTATTATAACTAATATGCCGTTCTTCTTACTTACAGGACGTGTATTACAAGGTCTTTCAGCCGCTTGTTTATTACCAGCGACGATTGCGATTATTAACTCATTCTTCTCAGGTGAAGAACGTCAAAAAGCATTAAGCTTTTGGTCATTTGGTTCTTATGGTGGAACTGGACTAGCTTCTCTATTCGCTGGTGTAGTCGCAACATATGTAGGATGGCGTTGGATTTTTATCTTATCAATTATTTTTGCATTCATCGCAATGATATTATTAAGAGGTACGCCAGAGTCTAAAGATGAATCCGCACATAATAAGAAATTTGATATTATGGGTATTTTCATCTTCGTAATTATGATGTTAAGTATTAATATAGTTATCACACAAGGTACAAAATTAGGTTGGCTTAATCCTGTAATTATAGGTTTAATCGTAGTATTTATTATCACATTGTTTGCATTTTACATTTATGAACGTAAACAAAGAGAACCATTTATTGATTTTACGTTATTTTCAAACAAAATTTATATAGGTACAACGATTGCTAATTTAATGGTTAATACTGAAATTGGAGTGCTTGCATTATTCAATATTTATATGCAAGACGCCATGGGATTATCAGGAGCACAAGCAGGGTTAATTACTATTCCATATATGGTTTGTAGTTTAATCATGGTTCGTGTAGGTGAACGTTTCATGCAAAAAAATGGACCTCAAATACCATTAATGTTTGGACCAATCACTATTGCTGTAGGAATTATTTTACTATCCATTACAGCCTTACCAAGTATAATTTATTATATCGTTTCAGTGATTGGGTTTATTTGCATAGGGTTAGGCTTAGGCTTCTTTGCAACACCAGCCTTATCAACAGCAGTATCAAATGTTCCAGAAGAAAAAGTAGGTACAGCATCAGGTATCATTAAAATGACATCAACATTAGGAGCAGCATTTGGTATCGCTGTTGTGACAACTGTTTATTCAACAATTAGTATTTATAACGATACCCATTTTGCAGCAACAATCGCATTTATCGTAGGTGCTTGTATGGTATTAGTCGCATTTATCGCCGCATTTATTTTAGTACCAAAACGAAATGTAGAAGTATAGATCATAAAATAAGCAATTTGTATTTAAAAGAGGGATTTAGTAGCTAGCAGTAGTTACTAAATCCTTTTTTGAAGAGAATATTTATTTTCAGAAAATAGAATATTAGTTTAATAACTAGAAAAACTGATTTTGTATTTAATATTGGAAATCAGTTTTTTATTTGACTAAATAATTTGAGTTGTCTAACAATATAGACTTGTACAATATTTATAAAAAATAATGCTAATAAATTATGAAACAATGTGATATTATAATGTAGTGTAAAAACATTACTTTTAATGAAAAGAATAAATCTTTAAATTCAATATATATAACACTTGTATATATTAATAATCTAATAAACGATTTATGCTAATGCTTAAAAGTTATTTGAAGGGGAGTTAATTAAATGAGGGTCAAAAAAGCAATTATTCCAGCAGCTGGTTTGGGTACTAGATTTTTACCAGCAACAAAAGCAATGCCGAAAGAAATGCTTCCAATTCTAGATAAACCAACTATTCAATACATCGTTGAAGAAGCATCAAGAGCAGGTATCGAAGACATTATTATCGTTACAGGTAAACATAAACGTGCGATTGAAGACCACTTTGATAACCAAAAAGAACTAGAAATGGTATTAGAAGAAAAAGGTAAAAATGATTTATTAGAACGCGTTCAATATTCAACCGATTTAGCTAATATCTTTTACGTTAGACAAAAAGAACAAAAAGGTTTAGGTCATGCCATCCACACAGCACGTCAATTTATTGGCGATGA
>NZ_JHVS01000006.1:0-272370 GCF_000620265.1 Staphylococcus sp. URHA0057
TGGTTCAGTAGCTCAGTTGGTAGAGCAATGGATTGAAGCTCCATGTGTCGGCAGTTCGACTCTGTCCTGAACCATTCGTCATTTTTGGCGGTTGTGGCGAAGTGGTTAACGCATCGGATTGTGGTTCCGACATTCGAGGGTTCGATTCCCTTCAACCGCCCCATAATCGTATTACATTTCACATTTTATATGCGGGTGTAGTTTAATGGCAAAACCTCAGCCTTCCAAGCTGATGTTGTGGGTTCGATTCCCATCACCCGCTCCATTATTATTCCACAGTAGCTCAGTGGTAGAGCTATCGGCTGTTAACCGATCGGTCGTAGGTTCGAGTCCTACCTGTGGAGCCATGGCTCCTTGGTCAAGCGGTTAAGACACCGCCCTTTCACGGCGGTAACACGGGTTCGAGTCCCGTAGGAGTCATACAAACAGAAGTGAAATATCGCTTCTGTTTTTTTATTTATCATATTATATATTATGGAGAGTTGTCCGAGTTGGCCGAAGGAGCACGCCTGGAAAGTGTGTAGGCGCCACAAGCGTCTCGAGGGTTCGAATCCCTCACTCTCCGTACATACTTTAAAATCAGTGAAAATCTGATAAGCTTTAAATAGGGGAACGTTGTTAAATCAACGTTCTTTTTTATTTTGAGGAAATCTATAACTTTATGTTGTGAGATTTTTAGCAAATAAGTGTATAAATCGAATTAAAATAACATGTTTTTTATTGTTGTAACTTTAGTTTATTTACTGTTTTTTAATTAGGCCTCATCTATTAAATAGATTGTTATAGTCATAATAAATTCTACAGCTAGAGGACTCGTCGAATTTAAAATTACTTAATATGAAATAAAATTTTATATAATTTACTATTTTGTATTTTAGTGCTAGTTCTTGTGAATAATTTATTGTTTTCTTTGTATTCATAAATTGCCAAAACTTAATTTCTAAATCAGTAGGCTTTTCTTCTTTAATTACTTTATTTCTTAATACTATTCTTTTAGGAATGTTACTTAAGTAATATTCACCAGATTTTGACTTTGTTTTTATATTAAAGGATACATAAATCGATAGTAGAATAGATCTACCAAAATAACAATCTCTATCGCCTTGTGAATATGTTTCTTCAATTAAATATGTGTGTTTAGTTGTTGTTATTTTTTTAATCATATATTTTCTCGCTTTCTAATAAATTTAATAGCTCATTTTCAGAAAGTAATTTAATATTGTATCCTTCACATATCAGTTTTCGTGCTTTTCTTTGCTTACTAACTAATCCATCAGTTCCTTTAAATCTTTCTTCTTGAATTCCTTCAATTAAAATATCTGTCTTTTTAGATACATCACTACGTATTATTGCTCCGTTTTCTCTAGCTTTGATCATTAAATTGCTTTTACCAGACTTGAATTCTCCAGTGAATACAATATTTTTATCTAGTAAATGAATGTTATTAGGATGTAAAATTTTATACTGATTTATAACTGATAGAGTAGGCCTTTTATATTTTCTAAATGATGGCAAAGCATATTGAATATTAGTGAATTCACTATACTTTATATATGAATGATCCATATTTTGTATAAGTTCTAACATACTTTTATAATTATTTGTTTCCGATACTATTAGTAAAATAGCAGTTAATGCCTTTACATCATATTGAGCTGAATGCAAGTTATCTGTTGATATATTGAATGTTTTACACAAACTACTCATACTGAAAGATTTAAGGTTAAGATATTTTCTAAATATTGCAATACTATCTATGTATATGAATTTGATCATAGGGAATTTATTATGTTCTATAGTTGATAATAAAACTGATACATCAAAGTGTGCATTATGAGCTATTACATAGCTACTATTTTCTATATAATGTTTAATTTGATCGTAAACGTCTTCAAATTTTGGCGCTGCTTCTATTACTTTCTTAGGTATTTTATGAATAAGTGCAATTTCATTATCATAGTAATTATTTTTAGGATTTATATATGTACTATATGTATCAATAATTTTTAATCCTTTCACTAAATTAATAGCAATTTCACAAGGACTATTTGTTTCATTATTCATAATTTCAAAATCAATTATAGCTACATCATATTTCTTCATTAATTTCCTCCAGTTATAATTATAAATTTAAGCGTACATACCTGAAGTTACAAACATAATTATTTCTTTTTTAACATACTTAAATAAGTAATTATTTAAGTATTAATCACTGTTAAATTGAGTTTTCAATATATGGTCTTGTTTTTGTGTGAATTTTTATATAAACATACTTATGTTATATATTCTTAAGCAAAGATATCTCTGTTATTTTTATAAAAATTGTATATATACATTATATTATTATATACTAAAATAATATAATGGTTTAGAATGATTATAACTTTAGTAAATAAAAAGTAAAATCATCACAATCGAAAGTCGATATTATTAAATTTAAGAAGAAAAATAGATTAAATGTGAACTGATTATTCGTAAATAGAGATAATTTAGATATCATTGAGGATTTAAAATAAATGAAAGTGGAAGTAAAGATCCGTATTAAATGAAAGGTATATAAGTAGTAAACCTTGATCTTATACTATATCTGAAAATTTCTATAAATTATAATAAAAATTGTTCTATAAGAGGTGAAAGTCATGAGCAGAGAATTGAGAAAAAAGTTAACATTCTATATTAATATAGCAACTTTGATTTTACTTATCATTAATATGATTAAAACAAAATAAAAAATGTTATAATATATCTTTGACAAGTTAAGTTGATGGTGGCTATCTGAGTATAAGAGGGTGGTGCCTATGATGGCATTACTTAAATCTTTAGAAAGGGACGCCTATTGTGATTTCTATTGTAGACGCATTAAGCCTTATGATAGGTTTCGGTACATTTATCGTTACACACATTGAGGTAATGGTTACAATAATTAAAATAAATCATAAAAAATAACCATCATTTATAACTTTGACTGAGTTAGATGGTTATTTTTATAGCTAATATAATTTGAGTCACCGTCTTTTTAACGGGTTCAATGGCGACATGTTATAGCATGTCGTCTTTTTGATTTTTATAATTTTATATTAGCATAACAGTATTAAAATTTTCTATTGTAGAAAGAATTACAACATATTAAATCTGCTTCTATAAGTGTAAGTTCTAAATAAAAAGTTAAAGTAATCAGGTGTTAGTTGAGTCTATTGAAAATTGACTCAATTTATAAAGAAAGGGTAAAGTTTTCAATTGATTTAGTTTTTTATAAAGAAAATCCTAGAATCATACCCAAAGGTAAATTCTAGGATTAATTTATATAGGTCTTACATTGTTATGTCCTTAGATGAATAAATGTAGTTTATTTATTTTCAAATAAACCTTTGAAAAATTCTACTGCTTTTTTGATGATAGCTGTGATATTTTCCATTACTATTCACCTCCTATGTAAGCTACTTTTAATATAAATCATTTTTAATTATCATAGATTATTTATTCTTATTTTATAAATTTATTTTCATAAACGTAACATTTCTCTGCGAAATTAGACAGTTATGAATTCAAATGTGTTAACAAAGAGTGATATATCTTATTATTAAATTCAAATTTCTAAATTCAAGCTTTAATCACTGATAGAATGCGTTAAAATCGTTATAATTATCTTTGTAATGATAATTGGAGGAATGACTTGTGAACTTCTGGTTAAAAGATCAATCAGTAAAAAATAAAGATAAAATAGCTGTTACAGATGGCGCACATCAAATGACATTTAAGGAATTATATGATGATGCATTTCATTTAGCACAGCAACTACAAAACCTTAATCAAACGAGAATAGGGTTACATATAAATAATCGTATTGAATCTTTAGTATTGATACATGCATGTTGGATCGCCAATATCGAAATTGCTATGATAAATACACGATTAACAAAGAATGAAATTATTGCTCAAATGAATTCTATACAAGTTAGCACAATAGTAACGACAACTACACTCGAAATGGATCAATTTGATATATATACGCTTGAGGATATTCAAAATTTATCTCCTCAAAATATAAATTCTAATGTATTTCAATTAGAAAACATTGCTTCAATCATGTTTACATCTGGCACTACTGGTCCTCAAAAAGCTGTCCCTCAAACTTTTGAAAATCATCTCGCAAGTGCAATAGGTTGTAAGGAAAGTTTAGGTTATAATCAGCAGACGATTTGGTTATCTGTATTACCGATATATCATATATCAGGTCTGAGTGTCATTTTAAGAAGTGTTATAGAAGGATTTACAGTACGTATTTTAGAAAAGTATAATACTGATACAATGCTTCAAATTATTCAAAATGAAAATATTACGCATGTTTCTCTTGTACCACAAACTTTAAAATGGTTAATGGATGCTGGATTACAGAGTCCATATCAATTAGAAAAAATCTTATTGGGTGGTGCAAAGCTATCAGCAAATTTAATTCAACAAGCTTTAAACTACAAACTACCTATTTATAATTCATTTGGTATGACTGAAACGTGTTCACAATTTTTAACAGCAACGCCAGATATGTTAGCACAACGTTATGATACTGTAGGGGTGCCTAGTGATAATGTAGAAGTGAAAATTAAGCAACCTAATCAAAATGGACATGGTGAATTATTAATTAAAGGAAACAACGTAATGAATGGCTATTTATATCCTGTTAATTTAACAGATACATTTGAAGATGGCTTTTTCAAAACAGGGGATATAGCTGAAATAGATGAAGATGGTTTTGTTATGATTTATGATCGACGTAAGGATTTAATTATCAGTGGTGGCGAAAATATATATCCTTATCAAATTGAATCTATAGCTAAATATTATCCAAACATTGAAGATGCTGTTTGTATTGGTCAATCAGATGATACGTGGGGACAAGTACCTATATTATATTATATTGCCGATACAAAAATTAATGAAATCGAATTAAGACAATATATGTTGGATCATTTAGCAAAGTACAAAGTACCAAAGTCTTTTTATCAAGTTGAAGAATTGCCATATACTTCTACAGGTAAACTCCAAAGAAATAAAATGATACAAAAGGAAGAAAAAAATGATTATTAATCAATTAAATTTTTACTTATATAATCAGCCTTTTAAATCACCAATTGTAACGCCTAAAGTAAAATTAGAAACAAGAAAAACATTAGTTATTGAATTCATTGATAATCACGGGGATGCATATTTTGGAGAATGTAATGCATTTCAAACTCAATGGTATGATAATGAAACTATTGATTCCGTAAAAGAAAACATTAAACAATGGTATGATCGTATAAAGAATAAAGAAATATCAACTTTTAAAGAGTGGCAATCATCACTCGAACTTTTAAATGATTATCCAGCAGCAAGATGTACAATTATGATGGCTATCTATCAAAAATATTATAAACTTGAATCATTTAAAGTTCCGTATGGTGCAACTGTAAACGGTATGACTGAAATACAATTAAATCGTTTGGCTCAAACACAACCTAAGCGAATTAAATTAAAGTATTCAAATCAATTAATTTCAGACATCGATAATTTACAATCACTTAGTTTTAGTTTTGATTTAGCTATAGATGCCAATGAATCTCTTAATCTGACACAATATCAATCTATTAAAGAAAATATAGACCATGATATTCTTTATATTGAAGAACCATTTCAATCATTAGATGATATCAAACGCATTAATGGACAACCTTATCCACCTATTGCTCTTGATGAAAAGGCCACTTCCACTCAAGAAATCAAAAATATTATATCTGAATATCCAATAGAGGTAGTTATATTGAAACCATTCAGACTTGGTGGTATTGATCGAGTATTAGATGCAATACAAACCCTTCACAAAGAAGGGGTGAAAGTTGTGATTGGTGGTATGTATGAATATGGGTTAAGCCGATATTTTACCGCAATGTTAGCTCAACATGGGGATTATCCTGGAGATGTGACACCAGCGGGTTATTATTTTGAAAATGATTTTTTAGAAAATGAAGGTATATTAAAAGAGGGAGTGATAGAATTCATTCCCCCTGTAGTTAATCGTACAAAATTAGAATGTATTAATGATGATTGTGTTTAGCATGATGTGATTTTGATTTGTTTTTTGCAAGTGGCACTGGATCGTATCCACCTTTGTGTAAAGGATGACATTTTAATATTCGACGTATACCTAAGTATAATCCTTTGAATGCACCATGATATTGTATCGCTTCTCGTGTATATTCTGAACATGTTGGATAAAATCGACACGTTGGTGGTGTTAATGGCGAGATAAAACGTTGATAAAAATGTATTAAGGCAAGAAATAATTTTTTCATAATAATGCCTCCGAGCAAATTTTAGAATATAGGTATTTTAACATATTATAAAGGGATGTGATGTACATGAAGTTTTTAGATAAAGACCAAAGAAAGGTACACCTAACATATAAAACAAATAAAGATGTTCCTACGGGTAATCATGTACTTGCTATTCCAGTATTTCAACATCAATTATTGTTTACTTGTCATAAAATTAGAGGTATTGAATTTCCTGGTGGCAAAAGAGAACGCAATGAAACTAGTATTGATGCTATACGGAGAGAATTGTATGAAGAAACTGGTGCTCATGCTATCGATATTAAATATATAGCACAATATAAAGTTGAAACAAATAGTAATATAGATTTTGTGAAAGATGTATATTTTATACAAGTTGATATGCTAAAAGAACAATCTGACTATCTAGAAACAGATGGTCCATGTTTATTTCAATCAGTTGAATCAATTCCCGATAATAAAAAAAGCTTTTTACTTAAAGATGATGCTATCTTGCATTGTTATGAAAGGGTGAAGACACTTGGATTTTATTAAAGTTAAAAAAATGCCAATAGAGATGAGGACACATCATTTTGATGAAATAACCTATCAAGTTGATCATCTTAATGTCAAAGCTTTAATGATGACACCTTATAAAAAAGTAAAACGCATTGTTATCTATTTGCGAGGTGGTAAAGGACAAGTAGGGCGTGTCAGAGCTGCAAGGCTAATGCAGTTTGCTAATGATGAAACTCTAGTTGTAGGTCCATATTATAGAGGGAACAATGGCAGTGAAGGCAAAGATGAATTTTATCGTGGAGATTTAAATGATGTCACTGAACTCATTCGTTTACTGTATTCAAAGCATCCACAAGCCTTTATTCATATGATTGGTTTTTCACGTGGTGGTTTACAAGGATTATTAACTTTTCAAGACTTACCTGTAAATAGTTATATTATATGGGGTGGGGTATCTGATATTTATTTAATGTATGAGGAACGTGTTGATTTAAGAGGGATGTTAAGACGAATGGTTGGACATCCTATTAAAGATGCTCAAAATTATACTGATAGAGAGGCAATACATAATATTACGCCACAAAGTCCGCCAATACTTATTGTTCATGGTGGAAATGATAAGCAAGTTGGTATACATCAAGCTTATTATTTAGAACGACGCTTAAATGAGATTGGAGCAAACTTTGATACTTTTTATCAAATGAAAGAAGGACATGTACCACGCCCATTTGCTTTGAAAGAAACACTTGAATATATTCATCAATGGATGAATCAAATTGAAAATGATAAAGATAATGAAAGAGGTTGAGACATAAAGTTCTTGTGCTCTGGGAAACCGATTAACGGCGTCCCAAAAGCAGGATTCTCGGCAGAAACTCTCACGATTCGACAAAATTTGAGAAACAATTTTGCTCATCGTTCGGTTCTGCTCAAATCCTAAGCGCTTTTGTCCCGACCTCTTTTTTAATTATTTATTAAATGCACCTTTATCTGAAATATGTTCTACTTCAGAGCCGAATTTTTTGAAGTTTTCTTCAAAACGTTGAATTAAGTCATTAGCTTGTGCTTTATATTTTTCAGGGTCACTCCATGCATTAATTGGATTTAAGATAGTTTTAGGAACATCTTCTACTTCCACTGGAATATTTAATCCAAATGAAGCATCTTTAGTATATTCTGCATTTTTTAATTTACCTGAAATAGCTTGGTTAACCATTTGACGTGTATAATGTAAACTTATTCTTCTACCAACGCCATATTTACCACCTGTCCATCCTGTGTTAACAAGGTAAACATCAACTTCATGCTTATCAATTAATTCACCTAATAAATCAGCATAAACTGTAGGATGTAATGGTAAGAATGGTGCACCAAAGCAAGTAGAGAATGATGGTTCAGGTTCAGTAACGCCACGTTCTGTACCAGCTAATTTAGATGTGAATCCACTTAAGAAGTGATACATTGCTTGGTCTTTAGTTAATTTTGAAATTGGAGGAATGACACCAAAAGCATCCGCTGTTAAAAAGATAATTGTATTAGGATGAGCTGCTTTGGAAGGTAATACAATATTATCTATATGGTGAATAGGGTATGCCGCTCTTGTGTTTTCAGTGAATTTATTATCATCAAAATCAACCGTGCCATCATTTTTGACAACTGTATTTTCTAAAATAGTACCATATTTAATTGCATCGAAAATTTGTGGTTCTTTTTCTTTTGAAAGGTTGATTGCTTTAGCGTAGCAACCTCCTTCGATATTGAACACACCATTTTTATTCCAACCGTGTTCGTCATCTCCAATTAATTTTCTATCAGGATCAGCTGATAATGTTGTTTTACCAGTACCTGATAAACCAAAGAATAATGCTACGTCACCTTTATTACCAACATTTGCTGAGCAATGCATACTCATAATATCTTGCATTGGTAATAAATAGTTCATAACTGAGAATATACCTTTTTTCATTTCGCCAGCATATTCAGTACCACCAATTAAAATGACTTTATGTTTGAATGAAACGATAACAAAAGTTTCTGTTTTTGTACCATCGACTTCTGGGTCAGCTTTAAAATGAGGTGCTGATACAATGGTAAAGTCTGATTTGATTGATTTAGCTTCTTCTTTTGATTCAGGACGTATAAACATATTATGTGCAAAAAGATTATGCCAAGCTAATTCATTAATTACAGTTAGTTTTAAGCGTGAATCTTTGTCACTTCCAGCGTAACCATTAAATACGTATAGTTCATCTTTCTTACCTAAATAATTTAATACTTTGTTATAAAGTTTTAAAAATGTTTCTTCATCTATCGGCTGATTAACGTCTCCCCAATCAACATTATCTCTATATGAAGGTTCTGTAACGATAAACTTATCTTTAGGTGAACGCCCAGTGTATTTACCGGTACTTGCATTAATAGCGCCCAACTCAGTAAGTTCACCTTCATTATTATCTAAGATTTTATTGTAAAGTTGAGTTGTAGATAATTGAAACTGTGTAGATGGTTTTTCTAATAATTGTTTGATTTTAATAGTTTCAGAGTATGTATCGATCGACATACTTAATCCCTCCAGATAGTTGTAATGTAAGCCTTTACATTTCAATAGTATAACATATTAAGTTAATTAATCCACCGTAAATTTTCATTAAAATAACTTAATTCTAAAATTGACATTAATTCGCTAATTATGTAGTATTAATTTTAACGGATTCTCTTATCCTGAGTGGTGGAGGGACATGGACCCAATGAAACCCAGCAACCTCTTTTTTGTATAGAAAAGAAAGGTGCCAAACCGTTTGCAGACCTATATTGTCTGAACGATAAGAGCGAATGGACGTATAAGAGCCTTCTCTCTATCTAGATACTAGTTAGCAGAAGGCTCTTTTATTTAGCTCAAATAAAAGAGAATTATCGTAATAAATTTTTAAAAGGAGCAAAACATGACTAACAATAAACGATTATTCACGTCAGAATCAGTAACTGAAGGACACCCGGATAAAATAGCCGATCAAGTTTCCGATGCCATTTTAGACGAAATTCTTAAAGATGACCCTAATGCGCGTGTAGCATGTGAAACAACAGTAACTACAGGTATGGCTTTAATTTCTGGTGAAATTTCAACAACAACTTATGTTGATATCCCTAAAGTAGTAAGAGAAACAATTAAAGAAATTGGTTACACACGTGCAAAATATGGTTATGATTCACAAACAATGGCTGTATTAACAGCAATTGATGAACAATCACCAGATATTGCACAAGGTGTAGATAAAGCATTAGAATATCGCGATGATATTACTGAAGAAGAAATTGAAGCAACAGGTGCAGGAGATCAAGGTTTAATGTTTGGTTATGCAACTAACGAAACAGATACGTATATGCCTTTACCAATTTTCTTATCACACCAGCTAGCTAAACGTTTATCAGATGTTCGTAAAGATAAAATACTAGATTATTTACGTCCAGATGGTAAAGTTCAAGTAACAGTTGAATATGATGAAAATGACAAACCAAAACGTATTGATACAATTGTTGTTTCAACACAACATGCTGAAGATAAAACATTAGAAGATATTCAAAATGACATTAAAGAACATGTCATTTATCCTACTGTTCCAGAAAATTTACTAGATGATCAAACAAAATTCTATATCAATCCAACAGGAAGATTTGTAATTGGTGGACCTCAAGGTGATGCAGGATTAACAGGTCGTAAAATTATCGTTGACACTTATGGTGGATATGCTAGACATGGTGGAGGATGCTTCAGTGGTAAAGATCCAACTAAAGTAGACCGTTCTGCCGCATACGCAGCAAGATACGTTGCTAAAAATATTGTTGCAGCTGAATTAGCTGAACAATGTGAAGTACAACTTGCATACGCTATTGGTGTAGCTGAACCTGTGTCAATCTCAATTGATACATTTGGTACAGGTAAAGTCAGTGAAACAGAATTAGTAGAAGCAGTTAGAGAGAACTTTGACTTAAGACCTGCAGGAATTATTAAAATGTTAGAGTTGAAACAACCTATTTATAAACAAACTGCTGCGTACGGTCATTTCGGACGTACTGATGTTTTATTACCTTGGGAAAAATTAGATAAAGTCAACGTTTTGAAAGATTCAATAAACCAAGCCTAAAATAATTAAAATATTTGGGATAGGTAAAATATAATCAATTAAATTATAACGAAATGTCGAAAATATCATAGTTATGATTTATAATTGATTGTATTGATAATTTAAAAGGAGCGTTGATGTGATGAGTTTATCTTCACCCATTGGAATAGGATTAATCGTTGCAGTAGTGATTGCAATTATCTTTTTTGTTTTATTTTTAATCACGTTAAATAAAAAGAAAAAGATAAAGAAACAAACTGAAGAAGAATATCAACAAAAAGAACAAAACTTAAAAGCATCTCATGAGGAAACATTAGAAAAAGAACGTATAGAAAACAAAAAGACAGTCACTAAACAAAAAGAAGATTATGAAGCTACAGTAAGTAGTAAAGAAAGAGAAATTGATGCATTAAAATTATTCTCTAAAAATCATAGTGAATATGTTACAGACATGAGATTAATTGGTATTCGTGAACGTCTTGTTAATGAAAAGCGTATTCGCCCAGAAGATATGCATATAATGGCAAATATTTTCTTGCCAACTAATGAATTTAATAATATTGAAAGAATTAGTCACCTCGTATTAACACGAACTGGTTTATACATCATTGATTCTCAATTATTAAAAGGTCATGTTTATAATGGTATTAGTGGCGCACAATTTTCAGAGTTACCAACTATGGAACAAGTATTTAATACGCTAGATTTAGATAAATCTACGCCACAAACATTGGTATTAGATCAAAATGATGATCAAAAATCATTATCATTTGTTAACTATTCAGATAAAATTCAGCAAATACAACAATTAGCTGGAGATTTACAAAATAAATTGAATACTAAATACACACCAACTTCTATTTTATACTTTAATCCTAAAAATGAAGATGATGTAACGATTTCAAATTATGCTCAGAATAGTAATGTAAAAGTATTAGTTGGACCTGAACAACTTAACGAATTCTTTAATAAATTTGTATTCCATGGACGTATTCAATATAACGTCGATGATTTACAAGATATTATGGATAAAATTGAATCATTTAACTAATTATTTTAGCTAGTAGGGTGTATGACACTTTACTAGCTTTTTTATAATATTGAATTTTAATCATCGGATACGGGTATAGATAATGTATAAATATTTTTATATGTAAGGAGTGAAAATCCATGGATAAAATTAAATTTTATAATGGTCATGAAATGCCAAGAGTAGGACTAGGTACGTTTAGAGTCGAAAATAATGATGATTGTACTAAGGCTGTTAAACATGCTATAGAGAATGGTTATAGAAGCATTGATACAGCAAAAGTTTACGGTAATGAAGAAAAAGTAGGACAAGGTATTAAAGAAGGATTAGAAACTACAGGTCTAAAACGAGAAGACTTATTTATTACTTCAAAATTATGGTTAGAAGATTTTGGTAGAACTAATGTAGAGGATGCGTATGAAGGTAGCTTAAAAAGATTAGGCTTAGATTATCTGGATTTATATTTAATGCACTGGCCAGGTACTAACGAAGCACTAATGATAGATACATGGCAAGGGTTGGAAGATTTATATAAACAAGACCGTGTTAAAAATATCGGTGTAAGCAATTTTAATGTAGACCATTTTGAAGCACTGTTAGCACAAGTATCAATAAAGCCGGTTATTAATCAAGTTGAATTTCATCCATATTTAACACAAAGTTCATTAAGACAATATATGGAAGTTCAAAATATTGTTATGGAATCATGGTCACCATTAATGAACGCACAAATTTTAGATGATGACACTGTTAATGCTATTGCAAAAGAAATTGATCAATCACCTGCACAAGTGATTATTCGTTGGAATTATCAACATGATGTAGTAGTTATCCCTAAATCAGTAACACCACATCGTATAGATGAAAATTTAGATATTCTAAACTTCAAACTTAACGAAGATCAAATGAATCGTCTTGACCAATTAAATGAAGATAGAAGAATTGGTCCTGATCCTGCAGAATTTAACGGACAATAAATTCAATTAAAGCCACGTTTCTCATAAAGAGGACGTGGCTTTAAAAGTATCTTCTTCTATTTTTAAATAAGGTGATAAGCTAAATAACAGCTTAAGAATGATCCTATGAATTGAATAGTAGAATATAAAATAAACAATGTAGGTTTGAATTTAGGTGATAACATTCCGACGAGTTCATTAGAGAGGGTAGAAAATGTAGTTAAACCTCCTAATATACCTGTGATTAAAAAAGGGTTTATCCATTGTATATGTAATGATAAACCAGATAGGGCACCAATGAATATACAACCTACAATATTAACTATAAGCGTACCTATTGGCAACACAGATTGAAACTGATTGAAATAGTTAGAAATACTAGCACGTAGAATTGCTCCAATACCTCCACCTAACATGACTAACAAAATTGTAGTAATCATAAACGTTCACCTAATTTCTTACCTAATAAACATAATAAAATACAAAGAATATAACTAATCACTGCATAAATAATTAATAACATCCAGTTTTGTTGATTGTACATTTGAACTAATTCAAATTGAAAAGTAGAAAATGTAGTTAAAGCTCCCATAAAACCTGTTGTTATAGCTTTTTTAAATAGAGGATGTGTTTGAAATAATTTAATCGATAGTGCTGCGAAGAATCCCATTAAAAAAGCACCGATAATATTTGCAGTTAATGTACCAATAGGTAATGAGTGGCCATGGTTAAAAAATGATAATAAATATCTTAATAAAGCACCAAACGCACCACCTACAAAAATGTATAAATATTGCAAAGTAATAACTCCTTTAATAAAGATTTACTCAAATAAATAAAAGAACCACTTCAATCTGAAATGGCTCTAACAAATAAAGTATACATCAATAAAATTTAAGAAAGGAATCCGTAAGTATTTAATGACGATACAATATGAATAATAATCACAATAAGAATGATAAATGGTAATAGTTTACTACCAATTCTAATCCAACCTTGTTTGTCTCGTGAATGTTTAATGGATTTGTCCGCAAAAATGATTGAAATGATTAGAACAATGACATTAATGACACTACATGCAATAATTAATTTGACGAAAGAACCCAACACATTATTTAAAAATGGATTATTTGTATTAAAGAAAAAGCTTATCGCTAATAATAATAAAGTTATATAAAAGTAGAGTTTAGATTTTGACATGCGTAACCTCCTCGATGGATATCATTACAATATACTACCACTTTTTAGGATATGAGAATAGTATAAATGTATAGAAAATAAAATGTAAAATACAAAAATGCTTTTTATATAGGCAAATAATTCGCTTACATTTCAAAAGCATGATATAAATTATTTATAAATGATTTGTTAACGAAAATAAAAACCAAAGATAAATCATATATGAATTTGATATTCAATACATTGGAAATCCAAATTTAGTATTGAAATTGAAGGAGGAATACATAGTGAGAAAACTAAATGTAGAAGTATTTGCGGATGGAGCAGATATCGAAGAAATGAAAGCTGCTTATAAAAATAAACAGGTTGATGGATTTACAACGAATCCTAGTTTAATGGCCAAAGCAGGAGTAACAGATTATAAAGCATTTGCGGAAGAGGCTGTTCGAGAAATTCCTGACGCTTCTATTTCATTTGAAGTGTTCGCAGATGACTTAGAGACAATGGCTAAAGAAGCGGAAATTCTTAAACAATATGGTGACAATGTTTTTGTTAAGATTCCTATTGTTACTACTAACGGTACTTCAACAATTCCATTAATCAAAGAATTATCTGCAAAACAAGTACGTTTAAATGTCACTGCAGTTTATACAATTGAACAAGTTAAAGAAATTACTGAAGCTGTCACAGAAGGAGTACCAACATATGTGTCAGTATTTGCAGGACGTATTGCAGATACTGGTGTAGATCCATTACCATTAATGAAAGAATCAGTAGAGATAACTCATAGTAAAAAAGGTGTTAAATTATTATGGGCAAGTTGCCGCGAATTATTTAATGTTATTCAAGCAGACGAAATTGGTGCTGACATCATTACTTGTCCAGCCGATGTAGTTAAAAAAGTTAACAATAATTTAGGTAGAGACGTTGAAGAACTATCAATTGATACTGTTAAAGGTTTTGCTAAAGATATCCAAAGTTCAGGATTATCAATTTTATAATTGCTTTAATTAGTATCTTTATCGGATTAAATTTAAAAGCCAAGCTAGTGGCACTATTAGAATTGATTGTCTATAGTGTACACAAGGTTGGCTTTTTATTAATGTAATTTGAATATTTGAATTGATTGAATTAGAAATTTCATCTATGATGTAAAGATAATCTAATAGATATGAGGTGCAATTCTAGCTATGGATAAAAATTCGTTTAGTGCTAGAGTACAAAAGCAGTTATGGTTCTTAAATAACAAAGAGAAAGCTCAATTAAATGATGAAATTAGTAAAGTTAATCATAATGATAGTGACACGCTGAATAAACCAATAAGGTTTTCAAATCAGTTTTTAAAAGATCATGTGTATAGCCAAAAACATATTAGTTCAGCTAGTTTATTTATATTATTGATTGGAATTGTATTTACATATGTCATTTTATTAGGTGGCTTTTTATTTGGCCTTATAACAAGTTTAACAGCGGTAAATTATTTCATTCATCCCCAGGTTAACTTATCAACTGTGACTGTTGTACTCATCATTATAGGCGCTATTATATTAATGTTAATAGCGATATTCTTAATTAAGAAAGTAACTGCATTTTTTACTAAAAAATTATTAGAATATAAATTCAATAAGAAGAATACGACTGTGTAATTAAATGGCAAAGAAGTAAACTTTCTTGCCATTTTTTTAATATAGCATGATAAGGTTCATCTACTAAAAGATGAGTAGCATTTGAAAACATAATTAATGTGCCATTATTTTTGGTTTGTATACCAGTAATATGATAAGCGTTTATGTAATATTGAATGGGAGAACGACGATGTTTTAGAGGAAATAAAATGAGTTGATCACATACATAAATAGGAATTTTTTTGTTTATATGAAGTAAGCGTTTGGCGATTTTCTTTTGAAGAGGTAACGTTTTTTGATGTAATTCTAGCATATAGTCTAACGTATTGTTGATTGAAATAGGGAGAGAAATGTCATATTGCTTATATTGCCATTTAGTGGATAGCTTATCGCTTATTTCTGTTTGTATATATAGTAAGTTAGTTGTAGTTAAATGATTCATTGTTTCATTCCTTTTTAAGAGTATAATGTAAATGTTTTGAGATTTTAGATTGCACTGACTTCTTAATTTTTTTAATAGTAGTCAAAGATAGATGCATTCTTTCTGCAATTTCATATTGTTTATATCCAGATAATTTTAGTAATAGCCATTCTTTTTCTTTTGAGTTTAATAAATAATGAATATCTTGTATTAGTAGTGATTCATTCTTGATGTGTTGAGATGGTTCTATTTCACTAGAAATATAATCATCAATATCACTAGTTTTAATTTTGTTACTTTCTTTTCTGAATATATCAATAAGATAGTAGTTTAATCTGATGAATAGATAAGAGGAAAATTTGTTGGATTTTGAGGGATTATAGTTATTCGATAAGTGCCACATTTGAATTAATAGTAATTGATAAAACTCGTCATAATTATAAGTGATTTGATACCTAGTTAACAAATAATGTATGATTTTGTTATACTTTTGATAAATAATATTAAATTCCAAGATTTACTCCAGTTTTATGTACATAAAAGTGTATATTTCCGGATACATTGAATTTAAAATAGATTGGGAAAATTTTCATTTGCTAAATTATTAAAATAGGTGTTAAATAGAAGTCATAGTAAATAAATATGTATTCAAAAATAACCAAAAACATGTCGTATTATTAATATAGAGCAAAATTTAATAGGAGGTACAAATGGATTACGCACACTTAAATTTAGAACATTTTTTCGCCCGTAATGATGATTTAGATAGAATTAAAGATCGTTCAGACTTTGTGATGATTAACAATTTCACTAATGAAATGAAGTATAGAGAAGGAAGTATTGAAGGAACAATAGACTTAAATCAATATTTTTATAAGAATAGATCACAAGCTGCAAGTTTCATAATGATGGATTATAAAAATCATAATAAATAAAAATGGGATGAGATTTAGACAATTTAATTGAATAGATATTGCTAAATGAAAACAGTTAACACATTCAATACAGTTGATTGAAGTGTTAATCAATCTATTTAATGGATACAAAATCATGTCTATTTCTCTTTTTTTATACTCAAAAGTTTCAATTTTATTACTTTTTATTTATGAATTTGTAACAAAGTATATATTAAATTGTGATTCATAATTAATAATGTTAAACTTTATTATCGTAATACAAATGAAAAGTATAACAACATTGACCTAAGAGGTGTGAATATGACGAAGCACAAAAAGGGATCTATAGTTGCAATTTTAGGATTGCTTATCATATTTGCAGTAGGTGCTATTATCTTTTTCTCAATGGTTTCTGACCAAATATTCTTTAAACATGTTAAAGAACAACAAAAAGTTGAGAAATTAGATGTAACATTAGATAAAGCTGCGAAGAAACAAATAGACAACTATACGAGTCAACAAGTATCTAATAAAAATAATGATGCGTGGAGAGATGCATCATCAACTGAAATTAAAACAGCTATGGATAGTAGTCAATTTATTGACAATGACAAACAAAAGTATCAATTTTTAGATTTATCTAAATATCAAGGTATTGATGAAAAAAGAATTAAAAGAATGTTAATTGATAGACCAACTTTATTAAAACACACTGATGATTTTACAAAAGCAGCTAAAGAAAAACATGTAAATGAAGTTTACTTAATTTCACATGCTTTATTAGAAACAGGTTCTGCTAAAAGTGAATTGTCTAAAGGTGTAGAAATTGATGGTAAGAAATACTATAACTTCTATGGTGTTGGCGCATTAGATAGTGACCCTGTAAAAACAGGTGCAGAATATGCGAAGAAACATGGTTGGGATACACCGCAAAAAGCAATTTACGGTGGTGCAGATTTCATTCATAATCATTTCTTAAAACACGAAGATCAAGACACATTATATAGCATGAGATGGAATCCTAAAAATCCAGGTGAACATCAATATGCTACAGATATTAAATGGGCTGAAAGTAATGCCAGTATCATTGCTGATTTTTATAAAGACATGAAAACAGAAGGTAAATACTTTAAACTTTATGTGTATAAAGATGATAAAAGTCATTTAAAAGATAATAAATAATGATCTATTTGAATGTTTAATTTTCTAATAAGAATAAAATCAAGTTTGAATTTTAAATAAAAAAGGATATGTAATTTAACCTGCGGCATTTAATTGGCGCAGGTGTTTTTTATGTGCTGATTATTTGGCTTTGTTGTTTCTTGTTACCCAAGCAAATATAATAACTGTCAGAACTATGATTTTTGCAACTAATTTCATATCAATCACCTCATAAAGAAATTTTATCACAGATGATAAAAGATTAAACTTTGCCTGATTAGGATATATAAGAAATAATGTGAAATCAATAACAACAGTTATAAAATCTATGAAATATATATGTTGTTGTAATCAAATTAGAGATATAGAAATGAAAAAAGGATGATGTCATAATGCGTGTAGCTATAATTGGTATGGGCACTGCAGGTGTTAGTGTTTTACGACAACTTGTAAAACATGAACATTTTGAAAAATTAAAAGTAGATGTCTATGATGACCGTATAAATATGGGACAAGGAGTTCCATTCCAAAATGATAGTAGTGAATTATTAATCAATTTACCTTCTAAAAAGATGAGCTTGAATTTAGACGATGAAGAAGAATTTTGGAAATGGTATCAAGATCAAAATGAATTTGTATTCGATAATCCTACATATCTACCGAGATTTGTATTTGGACATTATATGAAATCATACTTGTCTCAATTTAATAATCAATATGAAAATATTACAATCATTAACAATAAAGTTCATGAAATTTTTACAAGTTCTAAAGTTGATGAAACGAATCTAAAATATTATGTTTGTACGTCAGATGATATGAAAGAATGGAGAGAATATGATTATTTATTCTTAACTTTTGGCACTTTTGCATATCATGATCCATATCGACTAAAAGGGATAGATGGGTTTAAACCGACACCTTATCCTACATATCATTCTCTCGATGATGTTAGTGAAAATGATAGTATTGCAATTATAGGAACTGGACTGGCAAGTTTAGATGTCATCAGATATGTTTCTGCTCACCATCCTAAATTGCCTATACTAATGACAAGTCGTTCAGCAAATTTACCTAGTGTAAGAGGTAAAATGGTTGATATAGAATTTACTCATTTAACTAAACAACGATTCAATGATATACAAGCTCAAAATTATGGCAATGTGCCTTTAGATACAGCAGTTGATTTATTTTTAAAAGAATGCAAAGATTATGGCATTAATTTTGAAAAACTAGTTAATAGAAGAACTGGAGACCACATTAAAGATTTACAATTTGATTTGGAACATGAAAAGGAAATTGGCATATTTCAAAGTATCGTTGAACTGTTAAAAGAGAATTTAAATTGGATTTGGAATAGTTTAAGTATTGAAGATCAACAAGAATTTAATCGTCGTTATACAAAAATAATTCAACTTAATTCCAATCCTATGCCTCCTAGAACTGCCCGTTTACTTATAGATTTATTAGAAAACGAAGCATTAATTATTCGTAAAAATTTAAAAAACATTTATCACGACGATGGATTATTCCATTTACAATATGAAGAGGAAAAAGATATTGAAGATTTTGATGTGGTTATTAACGCTACTGGTTCTAAAACTCATTTAAATGAACTGGATGAAGATGATCAATTAATACTAAATCTTGAAAATAGACAAATTGTTCAGGCACATCCAATGGGCGGTATTCAAATCATACCAGAGACAAACCAAGTGATTAGCCCTAGATTTGGTACACTAACGAATGTTATTGCTATAGGTCAAATGACTAATGGGGTTAATAAACTTAGAAACGGTGTCAAAATGATTGTGAATCAAGTAGCCAACGCTGTTGATAGATTATATGAAACACAACAAGATTTGGATAACCTTGATAAAGAGAATCATTAATCCTTAAATATCTAATAAAATTAAATACTTATCTGGTATTTGATTATAGTTAAAAATAAAATTTGATAATTAAAATTAAATCTATCTCTTTAATTAAGTACAATGTATAGTAATTGTTTTTTTGAAATAGGTGTAGTAGAATTTGAATTGTAGTCATTGAGATTACGATACTCAATTAACCTTTAACAATTTCATATTCAATTCTTTCGGGGCAGGGTGTAATTCCCAACCGGCAGTGATAAAGCCTGCGACCTGCTAACATTTGTTAGTGGCTGATCTAGTGAGAATCTAGAGCCGACAGTTAAAGTCTGGATGGGAGAAAGAATGACGATTATCGACACTAACATATATTTGTATAAGTATGTGTTTAATGAAGTATGTTTATGTTAAGTATAAATATGCTTTTATAAAGATATATAAATTGCCTTATGCCTTGAAACAACAATTTTCAATGGTATAAGGTTTTTTAATTTTAGAGGTGAGATATTGAGTAATTTTATGAATTATGCCATCCAACTTGCACAAATGGTTGATGGTCAAACTGGTGTAAATCCACCTGTAGGTTCTGTAGTAGTCAAAAATGGCAGAATTGTAGGTATTGGTGCACATTTGCGTAAAGGCGATAAACACGCTGAAGTTCAAGCCTTAGACATGGCGAAATCAGAAGCAAAAGGTGCAACAATATATGTATCATTAGAACCATGTACACATCATGGCTCTACTCCTCCTTGTGTAAATAAAATTATAGAAGCAGGAATTCAAAAAGTGATTTATGCTGTTAAAGATACAACATTAATATCACAAGGTGATGACATATTACAAAATGCAGGTATTGAAGTTGAATTTCAATATAACGCTGTAGCCGCACAATTATATCAAGATTTCTTTACTGCTAAACGTAATGAGATACCAGAATTAACAGTTAAAGTCTCAGCAAGCTTAGATGGGAAACAGGCTACAGATAATGGTGAAAGTAAATGGATTACTAACAAAGATGTTAAAAAGGATGTCTATCAATTACGTCATAACCACGATGCAGTATTAACAGGAAGAAAAACGATAGAAGCAGACGATCCTTTATATACTACTCGTATTGAAGATGGTAAACATCCTGTTCGTGTCATTTTGAGTAAAAGTGGTAAGTTGGATTTTCAACAACAACTTTTCAATGATGACTCATCTCCAATCTGGATTTACACAGAGAATAAAACGTTAACAACAGAAAAAAATAATATAACTATAATATATATGAATCAATGTGATATTGAGTCAATTTTGAAAGACTTATATCAAAAAGGTATCGGGAAATTGTTAGTCGAAGCAGGTCCCGAAATTACTTCAGAATTTCTCCAATCTGATCATCTAGATCACCTAGTACTTTATTTTGCCCCGAAAATAATAGGTGGTTCTGGTAAATATCAATTTTTCAAAACTGATAAAACGATAGCACTACCAGACACTACACAATTTGAAATTGTTAATTCCACATTAATTAATCAAAATATTAAATTAATCTTGCGAAAGAAGTGATTGCAGGTGTTTACAGGCATCATTGAAGAAGTTGGTACTGTTCAACAAGTTCGTACTCAGCAATCAGTTAGAACTTTAGTTATTGCTGCAGATAAAATATTAGAAGATATGCATGTTGGCGATTCAATTAGTGTAAACGGTGCATGTTTGACTGTTATAGATTTTGATGAACAATCGTTTTCTGTACAAGTGATTAAAGGTACAGAAAATAAAACCTATCTTGCTGACGTACAGCGTCATACCGAAGTAAACTTAGAACGTGCTATGAGTGGAAATGGACGTTTTGGTGGCCATTTTGTTTTAGGTCATGTTGATGACTTAGGCACAATAATAAAAATTAATGAATCTGCTAATTCTATGATTATTAAAATTCAAGCATCCAAGTCATTACTTAATCAAATGGTTAAGCAAGGATCTATAACTGTCGATGGAACAAGTTTAACTATTTTTGATCTCCATTCAGATGCTTTTGATATTCATTTGATTCCTGAAACAAGACGATCTACTATTTTATCGAATAAAAAGGTAGGAGATAAAGTTCATCTAGAATCAGATGTGCTCTTTAAATATGTAGAAAATATATTTAAGCAAAATAAATCTAATTTGACTGAAGAAAAACTAAAAGCATTTGGTTTTTAGGGGGAGGAAATAATATATGGAATTCGACAAAATTGAACATGCATTAGATGCTTTAAAAAAAGGAGACAGTATAATTGTAGTCGATGACGAAGATAGGGAAAATGAAGGAGACCTTATTGCAATTACTGAATGGATGAAAGATGAAACTATTAATTTTATGGCTAAAGAAGCAAGAGGTTTAATTTGTTCACCAATTGGTTCAAGTATCAGTGATAAGTTATCTTTAAATCCAATGGAAACAAACAATTCAGATGTATTCGGGACTAATTTTACTGTAAGTGTTGATCATATTGATACAACAACAGGTATTAGTGCTCATGAAAGAACATTAACTGCGAGAGCTTTAATTAATGATGAATCTAAAGCTGAAGACTTTAACCGACCTGGCCATTTGTTCCCATTAATTGCTAAAGACAATGGAGTACTTGAAAGAAATGGCCATACAGAAGCGGCAGTAGATCTAGCAAAAATGACAGGTGCTAAACCTGCTGGTGTTATTTGTGAAATTATGAATGAAGATGGAACAATGGCAAAAGGCGAAGATCTTCAAGCTTTTAAAGAAAAACATGGTTTGGTAATGATAACTATAGAAAGTTTAATAGAGTATCGACGTATTAATGAATCACATGTGAATTTAAATGCAAAAGTTAAAATGCCGACAGACTTTGGTACTTTTGATATGTATGGTTTTACGACTGACTTTAGTGATGAAGAAATCGTTGTAGTAACTAAAGGAGAAGTCCGTTCTCATGAAAATGTTCGTATCCATTCAGCATGTCTTACTGGAGATATTTTCCATAGTCAAAGATGTGACTGTGGAGCACAGCTTGAAGCTTCAATGGAATATATTGAACAACATGGTGGAATGATTATTTATTTACCTCAAGAAGGTCGAGGTATAGGCCTAATGAACAAATTACGAGCATATGAATTAATAGAAAAAGGCTATGATACCGTAACTGCTAACTTAGCTTTAGGATTTGATGATGATTTACGAGATTATAATATTGCTGCACAAATTCTTAAATACTTTAACGTTGAAAAAGTAAATTTGTTAAGTAATAATCCTAAGAAATTTGAAGGCTTAACAGAATATGGAATTAATATTCAGAAACGTATAGAACTTATAGTACCAGAAACTAAATATAATCATGATTATATGACAACTAAAAAAGAAAAAATGGGACATTTAATTTAGGAGGATATTAAAATGAATTTTGAAGGTAAATTAATAGGTAAAGATTTAAAAGTAGCTATCGTAGTTAGTAGATTTAATGATTTTATCACTGGTAGATTATTAGATGGTGCAAAAGATACATTTATTAGACATGATGTTGATGAAAGTAATATTGATGTTGCCTATGTACCAGGTGCATTTGAAATCCCTATGGTGGCAAGAAAACTAGCTCAAAAAGGTGATTATGACGCGGTTGTTACATTAGGATGTGTAATTAGAGGTGCAACATCACACTATGACTATGTTTGTAATGAAGTAGCAAAAGGTGTTTCTAAAGCAAATGAAGCAACAGATGTACCAGTCATATTTGGTATATTAACAACTGAAAGTATTGAACAAGCTGTTGAACGTGCAGGAACTAAAGCAGGTAATAAAGGTGCAGAAGCGGCAGTAAGCGCAATTGAAATGGCTAATTTAATAAAACAATTTTAATTATAAAAACTCGGTTGTTTTCAACCGAGTTTTGTTTTCTTATTTACGAATATATTTTGAAATTAAACCTAAAATAGATGCAGATCCTAGTACAATTGCTGAAAATAATCCTGCTTTTTTAAGCGTTTCTGGCGTTGCGAATTCTTTTACAGCTAATGATAAGTTTTGAGGTCTTTCAGCTAATCTTCTCATAAAGTAAGCAAACCAATCATCACCATAAGGAACATAAACAGTGAAATGATAGCCTTCATTTGCAATTGATTGGGCTAGGTCAGAACGGAAACCGTATAACATTTGGAATTCCATTTGATCTTTTTCAATATGATTTTCTTTCATAAATTGTTTTACATGGCTAATGATTTCATGATCATGAGTAGCAACTGACGTAAAATTTCTTGCGTTTAAAAGACGTTTTTCGATAATTTTAATATAGTTAGCATCGATGTCTTCTTTAGTTTGGTACGCAATTGTTTCATCTTCTTTATATGCGCCTTTAACTAATCTTAATCGTAAATTAGGGTATTTATCTATCAGTTTTTCGGCATCGTATAAATAACCTTGAATAACTGTTCCTACATTTTTAAATTCACCTTTTAATTTATCTAATACTTCTACAATTTGTTGAAGACTATCATATTTTTCAGTATCAATATTAATATGCATATTGTCATATTCGTTAGCTTTTAGTAAAATTTCTCTTAAATTTTGGTATGCAAGATCTAAATCGAAATTACTTCCTAGCAAACTTAATTTAACAGACATATGCGCGTCAACATTATATTGATTTATAGCTTCCATTATTTCAAGGATTTCTTCTTTAGCTTTTTGGCTTTCTTTCTCAGTCGTAACAAATTCCCCTAAATTGTCCACAGTAACTGAAATTTTATTTTCATTTAAATATTCAATTTTTTCTATCAATTGTGGAATTGTGTTCCCAGCAACAACTTTATTAGCACCCATTCTAGGACCGACTTGCTTAGCTGCGTCATTTAAATATTTGTTATTAGACAAAGCTATAAATATATTTTTAAAAACTCCCATCGTACATACCTCCATAACCCAATAACAATCTTTGTTTAAAAATAGTGTATCATGAAACATTTATTCAAGAAAGCGTTTACATAAAGAAATTAATAAAATTTATTGCAAAATTACATCAAAAGTAAATGGTTTGATACCAAATAAATAAGTTGATTATTTAAAATGGCATTCAATTGTTATGTTTTGCTATAATTATGATACTAAAGACTTTTGATAAAGGGGCAATTATAGAATGTGGAAGTGGGAAACTGAAAATGACGCGAAAGGCGTTGTTGTCATTGCTCATAATATATTAGAACATACAGGTCGATATGCTTATGTCATTACGATGTTAAGAAGAAATGGTTATCATGTTATTATGGGTGATTTACCTGGACAAGGACAGACATCTCGAGCAAATAAAGGTCAAATTGAAGATTTTAATGAATATCATGAAAATGTTCTAGAGTGGATTAAGATAGCCAATGAATATAAAATTCCAACATTTGTACTTGGAGTTGGTTTAGGTGGGTTAATCTTATTAAATTTACTTGAACGTGTTGAATTACCTATTGAAGGACTAATGTTAATTTCACCACTATTAGAATTTAATCAATCAGGCAAAGGTAGAAAGAATAAATTGCTTTCTAATGTTGGTAAAGCATCTAAAGATACTCGTTTTAAAATTGGTATCACAGCACAAGATTTAACACGTAATGATGAGGTCATTGAAGAAACTGAAAATGATGCTTTAATGTTAAAAAAAGTGACATATCATTGGTATAACTTAGTCAGTGAAACAATGAAAGAAACAATGGAACACATTAAAGATATTAAATCACTACCGACATTAATTATGTTTGGTACAGAAGATATTATTTCTGATATTTCTGCCACAAAAGAACTAAAAGATAAGCTTGCTACTAATGAATTATATTATAAAGTATGGAATGGTCTGTATCATGAAATACATAATGAACCAGAACGTGATCAAGTCATGCGTTATGTACTTACATTTTTAAATAATAGTGTTAACACAATGGGCTTCATCGTTGAGGAAGAAGAGATAGAAGATATATAAACACCTACTTAAATAGTAGGATATTAATTCACTTTTTTATAAGGTTGATAGGCAAAAATACGTAAAATGTTTTTTAATTTGTAGTTGCAATTTTATTGTAGTATTGATATATTTTGTTTGGATAAAAAATATAATTTTAATATGTAAAGAGGCTATGTGTATTAAAGTGTTTCTAATTTTTACAAAATTATATTTTTATTTATAACATATGCATATGTCTCAGTTAATCATTTCATTTATTAAGCATTCAGTTAAATTTGTACAAGCTATAAAGCATATTTTTTGATTAACCGATAGCGTCATTTCGGGGATCGGTTACTTTAGGAAATATTAATTTATACTTGTAATTTGGGAGAGTTTACTATGAATCAAAGGGAAAATGAAAGAGTTTACGGTATTTTGCAATTAGACAAACTATTATCAGATGTTAGCTCTATTTTTGAAACAATTCAACGAGAATATGACATGTCAAAAGAAGAAATTTTAATTTTATTAAACCTATGGGAAAAAGGTTCAATGACGTTAAAAGAAATGGATGAGTTTGTTGAAATTAAGCCTTATAAACGAACAAGAACTTATAACAATTTAGTGAATTCAGAATGGATTTATAAAGAACGTCCACAAGATGATGAACGTACAGTAATTATTCATTTCAACGAGAAACTTGCTAAACAAAAAGATGGATTGCTAGATTTTATTGCTAAGACGATTACAGGCAAATCAGAACATATGCAGACAAGTTTAAATTCAATTTTATCAGTTTAACATCTGAATAGTAAAAAAGGGTACGAAGTTACTTCGGACCCTTTTACTATATTAAACGTTAGCACGTTTTTCTAATGCACATATAAAAGGCGCATTGTTTCTTTGATTAATGAACTGATATTGTAAAACGTGTGCTTGATTTTGATCTATTTGTACTAAATAATCCATTAAGGCATCACGTTCAATCTTACCTTCATCATGTCCATGATATATCACTAAAATAATAATACCTTCGTCACTTAAAATATCAAATATATTATTAATAGCACTAATAGTTGTATTAGGTGTAGTGACTATCGATTTGTCACCTTTAGGTAAATAGCCAAGATTAAATATAGCTGCATCAATTTTACCAATATGTTCAGCCTTAATATATTGTTTTACATTGTTATGACTATCTTTAATTAATTTTACATTAGAAAATGTAGCTACTTTCTGCTCTGTATTTGTGATTGCTAATTGTTGAATATCAAAACCATAAACAAAGCCGTTAGGTACATTTTGTGCAAGGAATAAGGTATCATTACCGTTGCCACAAGTAGCATCTATAACAACACTTGATTCAGTGATATGGCTTTGAATTAAACTTTTAGAAAAAGGTAATATACGTTCTAATTTCATGAATTCACCTTTTGCACAAATTTTTTACCTTGATAAGAATCACGACGTGCTAGTTCATTATCAATTTCATTTAAAACTTCCCATTTATTAACACTCCACATTGGACCTACCATTAAATCAATAGGGCCATCACCGGTAATTCGATGAATAATCATTTCTGGAGGTAAAATTTCAAGTTGATCACATACGAGATTAGTATAATCATCTTGTGACATAAACTCTAACATACCTTTTTCATATTGTTTCACCATTGGTGTACCTTTTAATAGGTGGAGTAAATGAATTTTGATACCTTGAACATCCATTTGTGCAACTTCTCGAGCAGTTTCCATCATCATTTCATAATCTTCCCCTGGTAAACCATTAATGATATGCGTACAAACATTGATATTGTGTTTACGTAGCTTAGCTACACCTTCATAATACGTTTGCATATCATGTGCACGGTTTATTAAATCAGAAGTGGATTGATGAACAGTTTGTAATCCAAGCTCTACCCATAAATAAGTTCTCTCGTTTAATTCAGCTAAATATTCTACAACATCATCTGGTAAACAATCTGGACGTGTTGCAATTGATAAACCAACAACACCTTCTTCTTTTAATACTGGCTCATATTTTTCTTTTAATACTTCTACAGGTGCATGTGTATTTGTAAATGCTTGGAAATAGGCGATATATTGACCTTCGCTCCATTTTTCATGCATACGTTCTTTAATTTGTTGGAATTGAACTTCAATTGGGTCAGCACGATTTCCTGCAAAGTCACCACTACCTGCAGCAGAACAGAATGTGCAACCACCATGCGCTACAGTACCATCTCTATTGGGACAGTCAAATCCACCGTCTAAAGCTACTTTGAAAATTTTGCGACCAAATTTATTTTTCAAATGATAGTTCCAAGTATGATATCTTTTATCTTCAAAAGCATACGGGAAGTAATTACCCATAAGACATTTTCCTTTCTATTTTGTATCTAAGTAAAGATTTTAACATACTTTAATGTTATAGTGTCTATTATAGATTGAGAAAAATATAAAGAGGGGACTCAATAAATGAATATACCAAAATCAGTATGGTGGCTTGTAATTGGGATGGCTCTAAATATTACGGGCGCCAGCTTTTTGTGGCCATTAAATACGATTTACATGAAAGAAGAACTTAATAAAAGTTTAACAATTGCTGGTGTAGTTTTATTAATTAATTCTTTAGGTATGGTTGTAGGCAACCTACTTGGCGGTGTATTATTTGATAAACTTGGTGGTTATAAAACAATACTTATTGGTACATTTACATGTTTATTTAGTACGACGTTATTAAATTTATTCCATGGTTGGCCTTGGTACGCTGTATGGCTTGTGTTGCTTGGGTTCGGTGGCGGAATGATTATACCCGCTATTTATGCCATGGCCGGAGCTGTTTGGCCTAATGGTGGTAGACAAACCTTTAACGCAATATATTTAGCTCAAAATATCGGCGTAGCATTAGGTGCAGCGTTAGGTGGATTTGTTGCTGAATTTAGTTTTAATTATATTTTTATGGCAAATTTAATTATGTATGTTCTATTTGCATTAGTTGCAATCACACAATTTAATTTAGTAATAAATGCTAAACTTAAGCGACAAGATAATATTGATTTGAAAAGTCAAGAGAACGTTAGCCGATTTGTTTCATTAATTTTAGTTTGTATTGTCTTTGCTATTTGTTGGATTGGTTATATTCAATGGGAAACAACTATAGCGTCATTCACACAATCTATCCATATTTCTATGTCGCAATATAGTGTGTTATGGACAATAAACGGTATTATGATTTTAGTTGCACAACCATTAATTAGACCAGTAATCGTTCTTTTAAAAGGTAATTTAAAAAAACAAATGTTTGTTGGTATTATTATTTTTATGTGTTCATTTTTAGTTACTAGTTTTGCGCATCAATTTTCTATATTTGTTATAGGTATGGTTATTTTAACGTTTGGTGAAATGTTTGTATGGCCGGCTGTTCCAACGATAGCTAATCAATTAGCTCCAGAAGGCAAAGTGGGACAATATCAAGGTATAGTCAATTCAGCTTCTACAGTTGGTAAAGCACTTGGACCATTATTTGGTGGGGTGTTAGTAGATATGTTTAATATGAGAATAATGTTTTTAACAATCATTTTATTACTTGGTATTTCAATTATTATTTTAAGTTTATTTACTAAAAGTAAAGCAGCCAAAAAATATCTGGATTATTAATATATCTACATTAATTAAAAATTAATAGTAACCTCTTGCAATCGAACGCATAATCACATACTATTAATTTGTAATAACATGTTATTAGACGCTTTTCTACAGAGAACTAGTGTGGTGAGAACTAGTGTTAAGGACTAAAATAACATTATAAAATATAACGAATTTAATTATGACATCTCTTACTATTGAATGAAGTGCGCTGAAAATGCGAAAAAGGGTGGTAACGCGGCTTAGGTCGTCCCTTTATCATTAGTGAGAGGTGTCTTTTTATTGAATAGGAGGAAACGTATTGAATTACAATCACAACGAAATTGAGAAGAAATGGCAACAATATTGGGAAGAGAATAAAACGTTTAAAACACAGGATAATTTAGGTCAAAAGAAATTTTATGCATTAGATATGTTTCCTTATCCATCAGGTGCAGGTCTACATGTAGGTCATCCTGAAGGTTATACTGCAACTGATATTATTTCACGCTATAAACGAATGCAAGGATATAATGTGCTTCATCCGATGGGATGGGATGCATTCGGATTACCTGCTGAACAATATGCATTAGACACAGGTAATGATCCTCGTGAATTCACTCAACAAAACATTCAAACATTTAAACGTCAAATACAAGAATTAGGCTTTAGTTATGATTGGGATAGAGAAGTTAATACAACTGACCCAGAATATTATAAATGGACACAATGGATATTTATACAATTGTATAACAAAGGTTTAGCTTACGTTGATGAAGTAGCTGTAAACTGGTGCCCAGCTTTAGGTACTGTTTTATCAAATGAAGAAGTTGTGGATGGTGTATCTGAACGAGGAGGTCATCCAGTTTATAGAAAGCCTATGAAACAATGGGTACTAAAAATTACAGAATATGCGGATCGTTTATTAGAAGATTTAGAGGATTTAGATTGGCCTGAATCAATTAAAGATATGCAACGTAACTGGATTGGACGTTCAGAAGGCGCTAAAGTTTCATTTGATGTTAAAGGTATTAATGAAAAAATTGAAGTTTTTACAACTAGACCAGATACAATTTACGGAACTTCATTTTTAGTATTAAGTCCAGAACATGAGCTAGTTAATAAAATTACTAGTGATGATAAAGAAGAAGAAATCAAAGCTTATCAAAAAGAAGCTTCAAAAAAATCTGATTTAGAACGTACAGATTTAGCTAAAGGAAAAACAGGTGTGTTTACAGGCGCTTATGCGATTAATCCTATTTCTGGTGACCAACTTCCAATTTGGATTGCAGATTATGTATTATCTACGTATGGCACAGGTGCAGTTATGGCAGTACCAGGTCATGACGAACGTGATCATGAATTTGCTGAGAAATTCGAATTACCTATCATTGAAGTGATTGAAGGTGGAGATGTTCAAACTGAAGCATACACTGGCAATGGTCCACATGTTAACTCCGGTGAACTTAATGGATTATATAATGAAGAAGCAATTTCTAAGGCTATTGAATTATTAGAAAATCATCATGCAGGAGAAAAGAAAGTTAATTATAAATTACGTGATTGGTTATTTAGTAGACAACGTTATTGGGGTGAACCAATACCAATTATCCATTGGGAAGACGGTTCTATGTCTACAGTACCTGAAGAAGAACTGCCATTATTACTTCCAGAAACTGACGAAATCAAACCATCAGGTACTGGTGAATCTCCATTAGCTAATATAGATGAGTTTGTAAATGTTGTTGATGAACAGACTGGAATGAAAGGTCGTCGTGAAACGAATACTATGCCTCAGTGGGCAGGTAGTTGTTGGTATTATTTAAGATATATTGATCCTAAAAACGATAAAATGATTGCTGATCCTGAAAAATTAAAACACTGGTTACCAGTAGATTTATATATTGGTGGCGTAGAACATGCAGTATTGCATTTATTATATGCAAGATTCTGGCATAAAGTACTTTACGATTTAGGTGTTGTCCCTACAAAAGAACCATTCCAAAAATTATATAACCAAGGAATGATTTTAGGTGAAGGTAATGAAAAAATGAGTAAATCTAAAGGAAATGTTATTAACCCTGATGATATAGTGAATTCTCATGGTGCTGATACATTACGTTTATATGAAATGTTTATGGGACCATTAGATGCAGCTATAGCATGGAGTGATAAGGGACTAGATGGTTCACGTCGCTTTCTAGATAGAGTATGGCGTTTAATTGTTAAAGAAGACGGCACTTTATCTGACAAAATTGTTGACACTAATAATAAATCTTTAGATAAATCATATAACCAAACTGTTAAAAAAGTAACAGAAGATTTTGATAGCCTAGGTTTCAACACTGCTATTAGTCAATTAATGGTATTTATCAATGATTGTTACAAAGCAGAAGAAATTTACAAACCTTATATTGAAGGATTTGTAACTATGTTAGCACCAATAGCCCCTCATATCGGAGAAGAGCTATGGTCAAGATTAGGTCATACTGATACTATTACTTATCAACCTTGGCCAACTTATAATGAATCGCTACTAGTCGATGATGAAGTAGAAATCGTGGTCCAAGTTAATGGAAAATTAAGAGCAAAAATTGAAATTCCTAAAGACTTATCTAAAGAAGAAATGCAAGATTTAGCATTAGCAAATGATAATGTTAAAATGAGTATTGAAGGTAAAGAAATTAAAAAAATAATTGCTGTACCACAAAAATTAGTCAACATTGTTGCTAAATAGAATATTTTAAAAGGAGTTTTAATAATGGAATCAATTACAATTGATGAGTTGAAAGAAAAAATATTGGATTCAAATCCAATTAATATTGTAGATGTACGTAATGATAATGAAACTGCAATGGGGATTATTCCTGGTGCAAAGACTATTCCTATGAATGAAATTCCTGATAACTTAAAAGAATTCGATTCAAATCAAACTTATTATATAATTTGTGCTGCTGGCGCACGCAGTGCTAGAGTTGTTGAATATTTAGAAGATAATGATATTCATGCTGTTAATGTAGAAGGTGGCATGAATGAATGGGGAACAGAAGGATTAGAAATTAAAAACATTTAATATTGGAAAGTGATTTTTAAGAGTTAGATTTTGAATGCCTTTTATATTAAGGTATTCAAATCTAACTCTTTTTTTATGAAATCTTATTTGATAACGTTGAAAAATTTACATGACAAATATGTTAAAAATAAATTAAAACGTGTACTATAATATTTAATTTATGTATACTAGAATTTGAATAAAATTGATGATAAAATCAAAGTGAATATCAATTCATTATATTGGTTAAAATAGCAAATTGATTCATTTAATACATATGCATCATAAACGCTCATTAATTATAAACAACAAAGACGATACAACTAGGAGGAACAATTAATGAATTTATTTAGGAAACAGAAATTCAGTATTAGAAAGTTTAACATAGGCATTTTTTCAACTATTATTGGTACTACACTTTTTTTAAGTCAAACTCATCAAGCATTAGCAGAAGAGAATAAATTAAATACCAATAGTGATACGCCAAATACTGCATTAACAGGTGAAACAAATACTAATGAATTAACAACTGTTAATCAAAATAATGTGACAAATACTAATGTCGCTAATACATCAGATGGTACGATAGACAATCAAGTTAATGATAATCAACGTAATGCAAATGACTTACTAGGAAATGAATCTATCTCTGAAACAAATCCTGATTTAAGTAAAGAACAATCGACTGAATCTTCAACAAATAATTTCGACCCTAGCACAAACAATTCAACAAAACTTCAACTCGATAGCATAAGTAATAATATTGTATTACCTGAAAATTTAGTGAATGGAGAAACTCAACAAAATCAACCTAAATTAGTAACAGAATCAAGACCTAAAGCAGATAGACCTAAGAAAAGAAGTCGACGTGCGGCTGTTGATAATAATGCAGGTGGTACAGTTAATTCAACCACTGTGATTGATCCAAAAATAAATAATACTGGTCCTAACGCAATCAACGAGGTTCTAACATTTGATGATATTGGGGTCACTCCAAGTAAAAGTAGAAATAACCCTACAGTTACTATTGTTGAACAATTACCCGGGTTTAATCTTATAAACGGAGGTAAAGTTGGTGTTATAAGTCATACTTTGGTTAGGTCCGGTATGTTTAATTCAAGTGACGAAAAAAATTACCAAGCTCAAAACAATGTCATTGTTTTAGGTAGAGCCAATGGTGCTGATCCTAATGATCATGGGGATTTTAATGGAATTGAGAAGACTTTAACAGTCAATCCAAATTCTGAATTAGTCTTTGATTTTTCTACAATGTTAACTAAAAATAGGCAAGGTGCTGTAAATATTGTTATTAGAAATGCTGATGACGATAATATAATTGGAGAAAAAACAGTATCAACAAGAGCTCAATCAAGATTATTTAAAGTACCTGATAATGTTACGCATTTAAAAATCCAATTTATACCTAATAACGATGCTATCACAGATATTGCGGGTGTTTATCAACTCAAAGATGGCTATAAATATTATGATTTTATAGATAAAGTAGGTCTATTTTCTGGTTCGCATATATATGTTGAAAATAGAAATATAGAAACAAAGGCAGTAAATAATAGAGAATTCAATGTTTCAACTTCATTGAAAAACGATGGTGATTTTGCAGCCTCAATGAATACAAACGAATTTGTTTATACTATTCATTTACCAGAAGGTATAGAATATGTCGACCAATCACTTACTACAGAATTGCCATTTGGTAATGGTTCAGGAAATATGTTAAATCCGATGATTACTACATATGACCCAACAACTCGTACAATCACTATAAAAAGTAATGGCGATGAAACGAATTCAAATAACGCATCATTAATGCCTAATAAAAATTTGAACATTAACTATAAATTACGTGTTAATAATGTTCCAACACCAAGACAAGTTACTTTCCAAGACAATTTAGTATATAAAACTTTTGCTGAAGAATATTTCGATACGCCTCCAACACCGAGTGATGTCAATTTAGAACCTTATAATATAGATATTGTTATGAATAAAGATGAATTACAACGAGCTGTAGATACTAAAGTCATAGCTTCGAATTATACCATTGCTTCTGTAGATGAATATAATACGTTAAAAGCAAGAGCTCAAACCATCTTAGATGAATCTAGAAATAATGTTCCAATTAATCAGAGAGTCTCTCAAGCAGACATTGATCAATTAACTTATCAATTGCAACATACTTTAATTAGTAGAGTAGAAGCGGCTCGTGCAGTTAATAACAAAGCCGATGATATGACAGATACTGTTAATCAGGATAATGAACTAACAGATGAAGAAAAAGAAGCGGCAATTAATAAAATTGAACAAGATAGAGATAATGCTATCAATAATATTGATGATCAAACAACTGATGATGGTGTGACAAATGAAAAAAATGCAGGTTTAAATATATTAAATGGAGATACAGGAACACCTATAGCAAAACCTAGTGCAAGACAGGCTGTAAACGATAAAGCTACTGAACAAAGAGCATTGATTAATCAAGATACAGTTGCTACGACTGAAGAAAAAGAAGCGGCACTAGAAGAATTAGATAATGATGTAACTACTGCTTTAGCTAATATTGATAATGCTCAAAACAACGCACAGGTAGAAGCAGCTAAAAATAATGCAATTAATAAGATTAATACAGATAGACCAGCTGATATTTATAAAGCCAACGCAAAAGCTGAAATTAACCAAGCAGCAACAGCGAAACGTCAAGAAATTAATCAAAATAATGAAGCTACTCAAGAAGAAAAAGAGGCTGCACTTAATGAACTTAATCAAACAACTAATCAAGCTATAGGTGAAATTGATAATAGTGTATCAAATAGCGACGTAGATCAAGCTAAAGATAATGGTGTAAATGCAATTAATATCATTAATCCAGTTACCATAGTTAAACAAAATGCTCGTGATGCAGTTGCTAATGTAGCACAACAAAAGAAGGATGAAATTAACGCCAATACAGATGCAACGTTAGAAGAAAGACAAGCTGCAATTCAAGCAGTTGACCAAGCTTTAACAGAAGCTAATACAAATATTACGAATGCAAATACAAATGATGAAGTTGACCAAGCTAAAAATAATTCTATAAATACAATTCAAAGCATTCAACCAGAAACACAAGTAAAAACAAATGTTAAAAATTTATTGAATTTAAAAGCACAAGAACAACTTAATATAATTGCAAATAATAACGATGCAACTATAGAAGAACAACAAGCAGCACAACAAATACTTGATACAGAACTTAATCAAGGTATTCAAAATATAGAAAACGCGGATACTAATCAAGAAGTTGAAAATGCAAAAGATACGTCTATACAAAATATTCAAAGTATTCAACCAGCCACAAAGGTAAAATCAGATGCTAGAACGGCAGTTAATGAAAAAGCAACAGAAGTAATTAATAATATTAACGCCACACCAGGTGCTACTAAGGAAGAAAGAGATGAAGCTATTGCACAAGTAAACACACTATTAAATAGAGTAATAAATGATATTAATACATCAAGTACTACACCTATGGTTGAAGCTTTAAGAGATGCAGCAATTAATGATTTAGGAAATATTCAACCACATGTTACTAAAAAGCAAGAAGCAATAGCGATATTAAACCAATTAGCTACTGATAAAAAACAAGACATAAATCAAAATATTAATGCAACTACTGAAGAAAAAGAAGCCGCAATTAATGAAGTAGATACACAACTAGCAGATGCACTTAATCATATTGATCAAGCAGACACTAACGCTCAAGTAGATGAAGCACAACAAAATGGAACGGCAGCGATTAACAATATACAAGAACAAATCGTTAAAAAACCTGATGCTCGTAATGAAATTAATCAACATTATAATGATAAATTATCTCAAATTAATCAAACACCCGATGCAACGACTGACGAGAAAGCAGCTGCAATTCAATTACTAGACGAGCAAAAGAAACAGGCTCTAGAAGCTATAAATCAAGCACAAACTAACAACGATGTAGATCAAGCCAAAGAACAAGCTATTCAAAACATAGATGCTGTTCAAGTTGATGTAGTGGTGAAACCAGATGCGAGACATTCGTTAGAGTCTGCAAAAAATGCACAACAACAAGTGATTAATGCAACACCTGATGCAACTGTTGAAGAAATTAATACAGCATTACAAAAATTAAATCAAATATTCAATCAAGCAAATAATGCTATTAATCAGGCGCAAACAAATCAACAAGTAACAGATGCTACTCAGCAATCAATTGAAATGATTCATAATACATTACCTGAGACAACAGTGAAAACTAATGCAAGAAATAATATAGAAAATCAATCTAATAAACAAACTCAGCTCATTCAAAATAGTGATGAATCCACGGTTGAAGAGAAAAATGAGGCACAAGAATTGGTGAATCAAGCCAAAGAACAATCAATTAAAAATATAGATCAAGCTCGTACAAATCAAGAGGTGGAAACGGCATATAATAATGGCATACAAAGTATACAACAAATATCGCCATCTACTGCTATTAAGACTAATGCAAGACAAACTATATCTAAAGCCATTCAAGATAAAGAGAAACCAGTACTTGAAAATCAAGAAGCTACACAAGAAGAAAAAAATCAATTTATGACTAAAATGAATACGTTATTAAATGATTTGAATCAACAAATTACAAAAGACACTACAAATCAAGAAGTAGCAAATACTAAAGATAATGGATTAGTAAGTATTGAGCAGTCTGTTTTTCAACCAACTGTAAAACAAGATGCAAGAATTAAAATACAAGAATTTGCTGAAAAGCAAACGGAATTAATTAATCATAGTGAAGATGCTACAAATGAAGAAAAAAATAATGCTTTAGAAAAACTTAAAGCTACTGTTGAAAATATTATTAACCAAATCAATACTGCGACAATGAATAGTCAAGTTAATCTGGCACAAAATAATGGAGAATCTGCAATTTCTATTATTTTGCCTAAAATTGTAGTTAAAGAAGAAGCAAGAACTCAAATTAACCAAGCCATCAATAATCAAGATGAAGTTATTAGAAAAGTTCAAGATGCAACGCAAGAAGAAAAAGATGAAGCTAATGATGAAGTTAATCGTTTGGCAAATCAGGCAATCAATGACATCAACAATCTAAGAAATAATAATCAAGTAGAAGTAGCAAAAGATGAAGCTATCAATAAGATCCAACAAATATTGCCATCTACTGCAGTTAAAACTAATGCAAGACAATTATTAAATGAAACTAGTCAAAATAAGATTAAAAATATAAAAGAGACGTTAAACGCCACTACCAATGAAATTGAAGCAGCAATTTCAGAAATCGAGAAAATTTTAGAACAAGCATTAAGTCAAATTAACCAAGATATAACGACACAACAAGTAAATAAAACAAAAGAACAAGGGGTTCAAGCTATTAATGATGTTCAAGTTAAAGTGGTTAAAAAACCAGAAGCAAATGAACTTCTTTCACAAGTTGCGAATAATCAAGAACAATTAATTAACCAAATAAATGAAGCGACAAAAGAAGAGAAAGAATTGGCTATTACTAAAGTGCTAAAAGAATTAGAAAAGGCTAAAGAACTTATTAATAATGCATTGTCAAACAGTGAAGTGGATCAAGTTTATATAGATGCAGCTAAGATCATTGAATCAATTAAACCTAATATAGAAGTTAAACCTCAAGCAAATAAAGATATCAATCAAGTAGCTGATGAAGTTAAAAATCAAATTAAACTTTTAAAAAATGTTGATTCCAATGCTGTAAATAATGCTATGAGAAAAATCGCGTCAATATTAGAAGAAGCAGATATAAGAATCAAACAAGCAAAAACAAATGATGAAGTTAGCCAAATTGTTATTGAAACGATAGAAAAATTAAAAGGAATTAAAATATCGCCACTTAAATCTCATATCAAAATAGATACGGTTAGAACAATGACTAATTGTAAAAACTATATAGAAAAACAGATTTCAGCACCTGGTTCTAACTTAAATAGTGAATTACCAGATACTGGTTTAAGTCATAATCATTTACCTTTAGCTGGAATCACATTTACTTTTGGAATTTGGTTATATTTAAGAAGTTTAAAACTAAGAGATTATAAAAAATAAAAAGTTTGATACTTCATCAATTAATTGTGATAAAGATAGATAAAACATACCTAATTCTTCATGCTATAAATATTTAATTCTTATTAAATAAGTATATTTTTATACTAGATTTATAATTAGGTTGATGATAAAATAATTATTAAATTTAATAGGTTGTGCATATTACAAAGGTGTGCAACCTATTTGAAATCTAAATATAATTCTAATGTTTTACATCATGAAATTACACCTAGGAGGACAATCATTATGAATTTATTTAAACAACAAAAGTTTAGTATTCGAAAATTTAATGTTGGTATTTTCTCAGCATTAATTGCTACAGTAGCATTTTTAGGCGTAAATACTAATAGTGCTGAAGCATCAGAAGTAGAGAATGGGGTTGCTAATAACCAAGTCGATAACGCTGTCGTTAATCAAGAGCAAACTAATAATGTAGACAGCCAATTCAGTGACACAAATCAAGTAGTTGACCCTAACGTTAATCAAGCTACTACTGAGAATAATAACCAAGACGCAACAACTGAAAATATTAATAATCCTGTTGTGAATAGTGGGGAAGGCGTTAGTAATCAAGATAATACTACTACAAATGATGAAGTTAATACCCCAGCCGTAGAAGTTGTACAACCTGCTGTTTCGTTAGATGACTTACAAACACCAAAATTACCAACTGAATTAAATAATGATAATCAAAATAGTAAAGTACCAACGGAAGGTTTAAACAAACCTGTCGCAACAGTAGAAACAAATCAGTCTCCTAAGAAAAGAAGTAAACGTGACGTGGGAGATAGTACAAACGATAATAATGTAGTAGCTAATAACCAAGTGGATAATGCTCAAAATCAAACATTAAATAATGCTAAACAAGTCGCTACTAATGAAATTAATCAAAAAGCTACTGAGAAAAACCAATCAATTAATACTACTGCAGAAGCCACACAAGAGGAAAAGCAAGTTGCATTAACAGACGTTGAGCACCAACAATTTAATGCTAATAATAATATTCAACAAGCTGCATCTGAAAACGATGTTACTACAGCAAAAAATAATGGTTTAACTGCTATTGATAATATTACTGTACAAACACATGCTAAAGAAGCTGCACGTAATGCGATTGTTCAAAAGGTAGCTGATCAAATCTTAAATATTAATAATAACCAAAATGCTACAAATGAAGAAAAAGCAGAAGCAGTAAACCAAGTTCATAATGTTGAACACCAGGCCTTAAAAAACATCAATGGTGCTAATACACAAGATGAAATAAATAATATTCAAAATCAAAATGTTACATCAATTGGAAAAGTTGAACCTACTACAACTGTGAAACCAACTGCTATTTCTGAAGTTAATCAAGCTGCAACTGAACATAATAGTACTATTGATGGAAATAGTGGTGCTACAACAGAAGAAAAAGCGAAGGCAAAAGAAAAAGTAAATGGATTAGTAGGCATTACAACTTATAACATTAATCAGTCTTCTTCAAATCAGGAAGTTAATCAAGCTAAAGAATTTGGTATAAATCAAATTAATGCAATTACGCCAGAAACGGCCGTAAAAGATTCGGCGAATGACGAAATTAATCAAGCAGCACAACAACAAAAAGAAAATAATAATAATAACTATGCAGATGCTACGACAGAAGAAAAAACAGAAGCTAATAATTTAGTAGATAGTTTAGCCAATGAGGCACATACTGACATTGCAGCTGCTAATACAACAGACGAAGTAAATAATGTGAAAAATAATACTGTACAAGCCTTACAAAATGCTAGCACTGTTGTTGCAAAGAAACCAGCTGCAAGAGACCAAATTAATCAAGCACTAAGTGATAGAAAACAAGCGATTAATAATTCAAATCAATCAACAACAGAAGAAAAAGCTGACGCAATTAATCAATTAGATCCGAAAAAAGCTGAAATTGATAATAATATCAATCAAGCTACAACTAATGGTGAGGTTTCAACTGCTGTAACAAATGGTTTAAATGAACTCAATAATATTGAACCTGCAACTGTTAAAAAGCAACAAGCAAAAACAACTATTGCTCAAGATGCAGATAATCAAAAGCAACTTATCAATCAAGATACTAATTCAACTACTGAAGAACATGATGCAGCTAACGCTAAGATAGATCAAGCAGTTGCAAAAGCCAATAATGATATTGACCAAGCAGCTACTAATAATGATGTAGATAATGCTGTTGCAACTAACCAAACAGAGATTAACCAAATACAACAAGATGCTCAAGTCAAACCTGCTGCAAAAGCAGAAATTGCTCAAAAAGTTACTGAACAAGAAACAGTTATACAAGCAACTCGAGGTACAACTACTGAGGAAATTAATGAAGCGCTTCAAGCTTTACAAACAGCTAAAACTCAAGCTGACCAAGCTATAGATGCAGCACAGTCAAATGCGGATGTAGAAAATGTTAAAAATGAAGAAATAGCTAAAATAACTTCAATTTTACCATCACAAGAATACAAAAATAATGCTATGGCTGAAATAGAAAATTTAGGTGAACAACGCAAAGTAGAACTAACTCAAAATCCTGATATGACTAAAGAAGAACGTGATGATACTGTTGATTCAGTAGATAGAGCAGTAGGTCAAGGTACTAATAATGTTTACCAAGCTTTGAGTAAACAGTCCGTTGATAATGCTAAAAATGATGCGATTACTAACATCAATCAAGTTAGAGCATTTGTGAATGTAAAACAAGATGCGAGAGACGCAATTAGCCAAATAGCAGAACAACGTAAACAAACTTTCCCTAATGATGTTCATGCAACTGATGAAGAAAAACAAGAAGCTTCAAATAATGTTGATGCAATTGTTACAAAAGCAAATGAACAAATTAACCAAGCAACAACTGATGCACAGGTAGCGCAAGTTAAAAATCAAGCAATTCAAGATATAGATTTAGTAGTACCACAAAGTAATGCTAAAACGACAGCTTTATCAAATATTCAAACTAAACAAGAACAACAAACATATATTATAAACAACGAACCTAATGCTACTTCAGAGGAAAAAGCGATTGCTTTACAAGAATTAAATCAAGCAGTTACTAACGCCAATAATGAAGTTAATGCGGCTACTACAAATGCACAAGTGGCTACAGCTGAACAAAATGGTATAACAGCCATTAGTAACACACTTCCAGCAACACAAACTAAAGGAGATGCTAAAGCTGCATTAGACCAAGCTGCTACAAATCAAAAAGCATTAGTAGGTCAAAATCAAGATGCAACTACTGAAGAAAAAGATGCAGCAAATCAATTAATCGATCGAGCTCTTAATAATGCGAAACAATCTGTTACTGATGTAGATAGTGCTATAGATGTTGAAACTAAAAAGAATGAAGGTATCGACAATATCAATCAAATAACTGCAGATACAGGTGTTAAAACTGCTGTAAAACAAGATTTACAAAACCAAGCTAATGCTAAAAAGCAAGAAATTGCTAATATTCCTTTATCTACTGAAGAAGTAAAACAAGCAGCAAATACAAAAGTTGATAATGCATTACAACAAGGTTTAACTGATGTTACTAACGCTCAAAGTATCGTAGACGTTAATAATGCAGTTAAAGCTAACGATGAAACAATTCAAGCCATTCAACCAGAAACTACAGTCAAAGATAATGCTAAAAAAGAAGCTTTAAACATCTTGAATCAACAAAAAGATACAATTTATCAAAATGCCAATGCTACTGCTGAAGAAAAGCAATTAGCTGGTGATAAATTAGATCAATTAGCTTCTAAAGTTATCAATAATATTAATCAAGCAAACACTAACAATGATGTAGATCAAGCTAAAACAAATGCAATAACAGAAATCAATCAATTTACGCCATCAATTGTTAAGAAAGAAAATGCTAATGAAGAATTAACAGATACGGCAGATTTAAAACAAGCTGAGTTAGATAAATCTCAAAATAATAGTCAAGAAGATATTGATGATGCTAAACAAACAGTACAAGCTATTTTATCTAAAGCTAAAGAACAAGTGAACCAAGCACAAACTAATCAACAAGTTGATGAAGCTAAAGCTAATGGAATTAATGCTTTACAAAATGTTCAACCAATAGGTGGATTAAGACGAGATGCATTAAAAGAAGTTAATGATGTTTACAATGATAAAGTTAATGAAATTCAAGATGCTGTGAATGGTACACAAGAAGAAATTACAGCTACATTGAATAATTTAAATAACATAAAAGCTCAAGATGACACAGCGATTAACCAAGCTACAAATGTACAACAATTAACAACTGCCAAAGACCAAGCTTTAAGTGATATTAATGGTTTTGAATTCACATTTACTAAAAAGGCAGATGCTATTACAGAAATTCGTGATGCTTTATCAGCTAAAGAAAATTCTATTAATGAAAATAACAAAGCAACTTCTCAAGAAAAAGATAATGCTATAAATAGCGCTAGAGAACAAGCAAATATTGCATTTATTAATATTAATAACGCTGATACAAATCAACAAGTTGATGATGCGGTGTCAAACGGTAAAGCAGAAATTGATCAGGTCACTCCAGAAGTTGTAACTAAACCAAATGCGATTGAATCTATCAATCAACTTGCTGATCAATTAAAAGAAACATTTGGACAAACATTAGGCGCTACACTTGATGAATCTGAAGAAGCTGCACAAAAAGTAGATTCTATTGTTAATAATGCTAACAATGAAATTGAAAATGCAACATCTGACATTGATGTCGCTCAAATTAAAGCGAATGCTATGAATGATTTAAATCAAGTTGTCATTAATGTTGAACAAATTTCTAATGCAGCAAAAGCATTAAGAGAAGAAGCGGATAAAGTTAAAGAAACAATTGATTCAAATGAAGATGCAGTAGAAAGTGAAAAATTAGCTGCTAAAGAAAATTTGAATAATATTTTAGAAAAAGGTTTAGCTGTATTAAATGTACAAAATACTAATGAAGAAGTAGCGAATGCAAAATCAAACTTTATCTATCAAATTAAAGCTATCAAAGTGGATACAGTTGTTAAACCTAGAGCTATATCAGAAGTAACGAAATTTGTTAATAACCAAGTTGCATTAATTCAAAGTTCAACAAAAGCTACTACTGACGAAAAAGAAGACGCAATTAATAGAGTGAAAGCAATTGAAGATGAATCATTAGCATCAATAAAAAATGCCAATAATAGTAATGACATTAACGAAGTGGTTGAAAATGCTCAATTAAAATTAGGATCAGTGAATGTTAAAGCTATAATTAAAGAAGAAACAATCAAAGCATTAGATGATAAGATTGCAGAACAAAAAGAAAAGATTAATAATTCACAAGCAAATCAAGAACAAAAAGATAAAGCATTGAGTCAATTAGGCCAGCTTACTTCTAAAATTGGTGAACAAGTAGATCAAGCCCAATCAAATGAAGATGTGTTAAAAGTTAAAGAAGAAACAATCAAACAAATTGAAGCGATTGTTCCAAAAGTAACTCAAAAAACACCTCAAAAAGATCCAAACCAAGAACCGGTAAAAACACCTCAAAAAGACAAAGATAATGATAATGATGTTCCAACTCAACAAACAACAGTCACTGGAAGCAATACTGATGAAGATAATACTCCTATAAAAAATGGAGAAAACATCGATGAACAAGTTACTTCATCAACAGTTGAACAAAGTGAAGAGAACGACAATAACTCAACATCAGAAGCTAAACAATTACTAGAAACTGGACAAAACGATAGTCACATACCAGTGGCAGGAATTGCCTTTGCGGCTGGTGCTGCTATAGTTAGCAGACGACTAAGTCAAAAGAAAGATAAATCAGAATAAAATAGTTAAACTGTAAGTTTGATCCAATAAAATCATAAATAAAACAGAGTTTAGGTATTAATCCTAAACTCTGTTTTTATATACAAATATTTATAATAAATTATCATATTTTCCAGCATTTAAACCTGCTACGTGACCAGTAACTAATGCACTTGTAATATTATATCCACCAGTATAACCGTGGATATCTAACACTTCACCACATAAGAAAAGGCCTTTAGACAATTTCGACATCATAGTCTTAGGTTCTATCTCTTTTAAAGAAACACCGCCACCAGTTACGAACGCCTTATCAATAGGTAAAGTTCCATTAACGTTAAATGAAAATCCTTTTAATAACTTAACTATTGTATTTAATTGTTGATTTGAAAGATGATGTGATGTTGTTTCATTATCAATTTCAGCTTGTTCTAAAATAAATAACAAATATCTTTCTTCAATTAACCCATGTAGACTGTTTTTAATATATTTATCAGGTTCATCTTTTAATAATTTTATAATATGTTGTGAAAGTTCATCCTCGTTCATAGTTGGAAAAACATCAAGTGCCATTTTTATATCTTGTTTCTTTTGATTTTTTTGTTCTTTATAAACAAATTGACTACATCTTAATGCAGCTGGTCCACTGACACCAAAATGTGTAAAAATCATATCCATTTGATGACTAATTCTTTTTTTGCCATTCTTTTTTAATACGGATAATTCTACATCTTTGAGACTTAGTCCTTTCAATGTTTTATCTTTAATAAAACGTTCAGGAGAAGTGATAGGTACTTCGGTAGGGAACAATTCTGTAATAGAATGGCCTAGCGATTTTGCAAAAGTATATCCGTCACCAGTCGAACCTGTTTGAGGCACACTCGTACCACCAGTTGCTATAATTAAACTTTTAGATTTATAAGTTTGTTGTGCAGTTTCAACTGAAAAAATACCTTCATTATCTTGTGATACATTAAGAACAGTGGTTTCTTCCTTAACTGTAACATTTTGTTTATTAATCGTATCAACTAAAGTATCCACGACGTCTTGTGATTTATTTGATACAGGGAACATGCGCCCATGATCTTCTTCTTTGAGTTTTACGCCGCGACTCTCAAAAAAATGAATAATAGATTCATTATCAAAAACAGAGAAAGGACTATATAAAAATTTTCCATTTCCTGGAATGTTTTTAATAATTTCTTCATAAGGTAAGCGATTGGTTACATTGCAACGACCACCACCTGAAATTTTTAATTTTCTACCAAGTCCTTTCTTTTTTTCTAACAAGAGAACTTGGTTACTACTAGAGCTAGCGGCAACAGCAGCCATTAGTCCGCTGGGGCCACCACCGATGATGATTGTTTGATACATTTTAACTGCCTCCAATAAATATTCATCACTATTGTATCTGAATAGAAAAATATATGCTATAGAAGTTGTATAATTAGATGACAATGAATAAAATGAGAATTATAATAGGAAACTTGAAGTATCATACATAAAAATCGACTAGCTAAGATTTGAGATTGCTTTTTATTTTATCAAAAGCGTGTTTACTAATAAAAATATGATAAAATCAATTAACACAAATAGTTTTTGTGATATATTTTATATTAATGTAAGCTAATAATAATGAATAAGATATGAAGTTAAATAACTTTAATAAACTTTTAAAGATAGGAAGATAGTTAATGAGCGAAAGTAAAGAAATGGTTCGTGGGACCTTCTTAATTACATTTAGTATATTAATTACGAAAGTTCTAGGTGTTCTATTTATTATTCCGTTTAACCATTTAATTGGTGGACAAGAAAATATGGCACCGTTTACTTATGCCTATGCGCCATATAATATTGCAATAGCTGTAGCAACAGCTGGTGTACCGTTAGCAGCTTCAAAATATGTTGCTAAATACAATGCTTTAGGTGCATACAAAGTAAGTCAGAAGTTTTATAAATCAAGTTTTATAGTGATGAGTATAACTGGTATTCTAGGATTTTTACTATTATACTTCCTAGCACCATATATTTCAGAATTAACACTATCACGTAATGCATCAGATAAAAACGGTTGGTCAGTTGCTGATATTACATGGATTATTAGAATTATAAGTATGGTTGTTATATTTATACCAGTACTAGCAACTTGGAGAGGTATATTCCAAGGTTATAAATCTATGGGACCAACAGCAGTATCAGAAGTTACAGAACAAATTGCACGTGTAATATTCATTTTAGTTGGAAGTTATTTAGTGTTAAATGTCTTTAATGGCACTGTATTAATGGCTAATGGTATAGCTACGTTTGCAGCAGCTATTGGTGCGATAACAGGTATTTTCACATTATGGTATTACTGGAGAAAACGTAAGAAACATATTGATAAAATGGTTTTATCAGATAACACAGATATAAATGTATCTTACGGAAATATGTATAAAGAAATTATAAAATATAGTATTCCATTTGTAATTGTGAGTTTAAACTTCCCGTTATTTAATTTAGTCGATCAATTTACTCATAACGGAGCTTTATCTATTGTAGGCGTATCTTCACAATTACAAGATATTTTCTTTAATATGTTGAATATGTCAACAAATAAAATAGTAATGATTCCTACATCTTTAAGTGCTGGTTTTGCAGTAAGTTTAATACCTTATATTACTAAGACATACGAAGAAGGTCGATTGCATGAAATGCATAGACAGATAAGAACATCTATTGGAGTGCTTATGTTTATTACTGTTCCTGCTAGTATAGGAATTATGGCATTAGCTCAACCATTATTTACAGTTTTCTATGGCTACGATCCAGTTGTTCAAGGTCATGACCCTAACTTTGATGGTAGTAGATTGTTATTCATATATGCTCCAGTAGCAATTTTAATTTCATTATTAAGTGTGACGGCTTCAATGTTACAAGGTATTGATAAACAGAAGTTAACTGTATATGTGATCTTGGGTGCAGTGGCTATTAAGTTGATATTAAACTATCCTCTAATTATGTTATTACGTACACCAGGTGCAGTACTTAGTACGTCAATTGCATTATTATTCGCAATTGGTTGCAACTTCTTTATCTTAAAGAAATATGCCAAATTTAAGTTCAGCTATAGTTGGATTCATTTTGGAAAAATATTCTTGTATTCATTCATTATGATGATAGGTGTAGAACTTGTCTTCTTTATTGGTAAGCTATTCTTAGCACCAAGTAAAGTAGGATATCTAATTATTATTATTGCTGGTGTTATCGTAGGTGCTGCAATTTATGGTGGAATTACAATAAAAACTAAATTTGCTGATGAATTTTTAGGAGAAATACCTGAAAAAATTAGACGTAAAGTTGGGTTCTTACGATGAGAATTGATAAATTTTTAGCTAATATGGGGATTGGCACACGTAACGAAGTTAAACAAAACTTGAAAAAAGGTCATGTGAAAGTTAATGATAGCGTGACTAAATCACCAAAAACCCATATCAATCCTGAAGTAGATATAGTTAAAGTTAATGAGTAAGTTATTAAATATATTGATAAAATTTATATTATGTTAAATAAACCAAGTGGTGTCATTTCTGCCACTGAAGATGACAAAGATAAAACCGTCATTGATTTAATCCCTGAGTATCAACACTTGGGGATTTTCCCTGTCGGTAGATTAGATAAAGATACAGAAGGTTTATTGCTTATTACTAATGATGGGCAATTTAATCATGATTTGATGAGTCCTCATAAACACGTTCCTAAAACTTATGAAGTTGTGTCTCAAAATTCCATATCGGAAAATGATATTAAATTATTCGAAAAAGGTATAGAACTTTCTGATGGAAAGGTGAAGCCAGCTCAATTAGAAATAATTGAAAACAAGCTCTCACGTGTTACCATATATGAAGGTAAATACCACCAAGTAAAAAGAATGTTTCATGAGATAGAAAATGAGGTATTAAAATTAAAACGTATTAAAATAGCTAATTTAGAGTTAGATGAAACACTCGAATTAGGAGAATATCGTTTATTAACAGAAAATGATTTTAAATTATTGTTAAACTAAAGAAAGAGAAGGTGTAATTTATGGCAAAAGGTACAAATTTATTTAGAGTAGTTCTAGGTTTAGGCGGCGCTGCAGCAGCAGTATTATTATCTCGTAAAGAAAGTAGAGATAAATTAAAAGAACAGTATAATCAATATAAAGAAGATCCAGAATCATACAAAGCAAATGCTAAAGATTTAGCTAATCAATTAAGTACGAAAGCTAATGAAACAATTCAAGACGTGAAAAACGATCCTAAAGGTTATGCAGAAAGATTAAAAAATGACCCTAAAGCTTTCTTAGAAGAAGAAAAAACTAAATTCACAAACTTAGATGATAAAAAAGAAGACGACCTAGACGAAGGTAAGTTTGATGATGAAGGTGGCGCAACAGTAAATAATAATTTACGTGTCGTTTCAGAAGATGACTTAAAAAATAATAAAAATGCGTTAGATGATAACAAATAATATTGGTTAACTTGAAACCCTATGTACTATTTCCAATAAGAGATAGTACATAGGGTTTTATTTAGTTATAAAAATTTAGAAAATTTCGTAATATTTCTGACGTCTTACTGTAGTTTCCTTGTAACTTCATGTAAAATAGTAAATAACTTATAAAAAAGGAAGTCGAATTCGAATGTGGAAAGAAAAAGTTCAAGAATACGAAAACCAAATAATTGAAGATTTAAAAGGTTTGTTGTCGATTGAAAGTGTAAGAGATGACAGTAAAGCTAGTGATGATGCGCCTGTAGGACCTGGACCTAGAGAAGCATTAGACTATATGTATAAATTGGCTGAAAGAGATGGATTTTCTACTCATGACGTAGAGCATATTGCCGGACGTATAGAAGCGGGTAACGGTGACGATCTCTTAGGTATTCTTTGCCACGTCGACGTAGTACCTGCTGGTGACGGTTGGGATTCAAATCCATTTGACCCAGTTGTTACAGACCAGTCAATCATAGCAAGGGGTACACTAGATGATAAAGGACCTACAATAGCAGCTTATTATGCAGTTAAGATTTTAAATGATATGAAGGTCGACTGGAAGAAACGAATTCATATTATTATTGGAACTGATGAAGAATCAGATTGGAAATGTACAGACCGTTATTTCCAAACGGAGGAAATGCCTGCACTAGGATTTGCACCAGATGCTGAATTTCCTGCTATTCATGGTGAGAAAGGTATCACTACATTTGATTTAGTTCAAAATGAAATGGCTGAAGATGTAGATGAACCAGATTATGAATTAATTTCATTTAATTCTGGACAACGTTATAACATGGTTCCAGATCATGCTGAAGCTAAAGTTTTAGTTAAAGAAAACATGACTGATGTTATTCAAAACTTTGAATATTTTATAGAATCAAATCAATTACAAGGTGAAAGCACAGTTGAGAGTGGAATTCTTATTTTAACTATTGAAGGTAAAGCTGTTCATGGTATGGATCCTTCATTAGGTGTAAATGCTGGCTTATATCTATTAGAATTTTTAGCTACATTAAACTTAAATAAAAGTGCTAAAGACTTTGTAAACTTTAGTAATCAATATTTACATGTTTCTCATTTTGGTGAAAAAATGGGTATGAAATTCCATACTGATATTATGGGCGAAGTTACTACTAATATAGGTGTTATCAATTATGATAATGAAAATGCTGGCCGATTTGGAATAAATTTAAGATATCCGCAAGGTTTTGAATTTGAAGAAGCTATAGAACGTTTTACTAATGAAATTAAACCATTAGGATTTAGAGTAGAAATGGGTAAAGTTCAAAAACCACACTATGTAGATAAAAATGATCCTTTTGTTCAAAAATTAGTAACTGCATATAGAAACCAAACTGGAGATATGACAGAGCCATACACAATAGGTGGAGGCACATACGCCAGAAACCTAGACAAAGGTGTCGCTTTTGGGGCAATGTTTAATGATTCAGAAGACTTAATGCATCAGAAAAATGAATACATCACGAAAAAACAACTATTTAATGCAACGAGTATATACCTTGAAGCGTTATACTCATTATGTGTGGAGGGATAATTTATGACAAAAGTTTTTATTAATGGTGAATTTTTAAATCAAGATGAAGCTAAAGTATCATACGAAGATAGAGGATATGTTTTTGGTGACGGAATTTACGAATATATTCGTGCTTACGAAGGTAAACTATTTACTGTAAAAGAACATTTCGAGAGATTTTTAAGAAGTGCTAACGAAATTGGATTAGATCTTACTTATACAGTTGATGAATTAATTGAATTAGTTCGTAAACTCTTAGAAGTAAATGATGTTAAAAATGGCGGTATTTATATTCAAGCTACACGTGGTGTTGCACCTCGTGAACATTCATTCCCAACACCACCAGTAAAACCGGTTATCATGGCATTTACGAAAAGTTATGATAGACCATATGAAGATTTAGAAAATGGTATTTATACTATGACAACAGAAGATATTCGTTGGTTACGTTGTGATATTAAAAGTTTAAACCTATTAGGTAATGTTTTAGCTAAAGAATTTGCTGTTAAATACAATGCTAGTGAAGCGATTCAACATCGTGGAGAAACTGTAACAGAAGGTGCTTCAAGTAACGTATACGCCATTAAAGATGGAAAAATATATACACATCCTATAAATAATTTTATTTTAAACGGAATTACGAGAAGAGTCATTAAATGGATTTCTGAAGATAAAAATATTCCATTTATTGAAGAAACGTTTACTGTTGATTTCTTAAAAAATGCAGATGAAGTTATTATTTCAAGTACGTCTGCTGAAGTTATGCCAGTAGTTAAAATTGATGGGGAAGATGTCGGAGATGGTAAAGTAGGCACTGTTACGCGACAATTACAAGAAGGATTCAATCAGTATATAGAAACACATAGTATATAAGTTGAATATTTATCAAAATTTCCACAACTATCTCACTCTAAATATGTTATAATCTAATTCAAAGTAGTTTTATAAATATTTAATGAGCGGACTAGTAAAATGTGTCTTTTAGTTTCTCATTTTTAGTTGAAATATGATGGTAAAAATTATAAAATCTTCTATGAGTGATATTAAATGAGGACGCAATTTTCAAGCGTATTTTTAGGGACAAAAATATACGAAATAGCCAACTCACAAAAACTGTAAAATAAATTTTAACAAGCGTGTAGAGCGACTATACGGTTTATATAAATTAGAATATATGGCTCTTGAAAACATATTTCTGGAGCCATTTTCTAATTGAAAGTGAGGTGAACGTGTTGGAGCAGTTTTATCAGTTAGGGTGGACATTAGATTCAGCTGGAGGCGCTTCTGGAGAGGCCTATATGGCTGAACAAGATGGACAAAAGTTGTTTTTAAAACGAAATACGAATCCTTTTATTGCAGCTTTATCTGCAGAGGGTATTGTACCTAAACTTGTTTGGACAAAAAGAATAGAAACCGGCGAAGTAGTTACGGCGCAGCATTGGAAAAACGGTCGCGAATTAAGTGCGAACGAAATGCATCAACCTAGAGTAGCCAAAATATTAAAAAAAATCCACAATTCTAAACCATTACTTACAATGTTAAAAAGAATGGAAATGGAACCTATTACGCCAGAGATTATGCTTAATAAAATTAATGCCTCTTTATCTAGAGAAGTGTTAACACATCATGTTGTTAGAAAAGCATTAACATATTTAGAAGAGCATATACCAAATTTAGATTCTCGTTTCTTTACTGTCGTACATGGTGATGTTAATCATAATAATTGGTTGTTATCTGATAGAGACGAACTATTTTTAGTAGACTGGGAAGGTGCAATGATTGCAGATCCAGCTATTGATATCGGAATGCTGCTTTACAATTACGTTCCCGAGAAGAAATGGTCTAAATGGTTCGAAACTTACGGCGTACAAGAAAGTTTGAACTTGAATAAACGTATGAAATGGTACACTGTGATTCAATCAATTGGTATGGTTCAATGGTATGAAGAACAGAAACGTTTTAAAGATATGAATACATGGCTTGAATTTTTAAATGAAGTTATGAATAGTAACTTATTTATTTAAGGAGATTTGATTATGAGAGTTCGCTACAAACCATGGGCGGAAGATTATTTAAAGGACCATCCAGATTTAGTAGATATGGATGGTTCACATGCTGGACATATAGAAGAATGGTTTGATAAGAAGCAACCTATTTATATAGAAATTGGCTCCGGTATGGGACAATTTATCACTACACTTGCCGCACAACATCCAGAGATTAACTTTATTTCAATGGAACGTGAAAAGAGTGTTATGTATAAAGTGCTTGATAAAGTAAAAGAGCAAAACTTAACAAATCTCAAAATGATTTGTAATGATGCGATAGAACTTAATGAATATTTTAAAGATGGGGAAGTTTCTAGAATATATCTAAACTTTTCTGATCCTTGGCCAAAAAGACGTCATGCTAAACGTAGATTGACTTATCATACATATCTAGCGCTTTATAAACAAATTTTAATTGATGATGGTGAAATTCACTTTAAAACTGATAATAGAGGTCTTTTTGCCTTTAGTTTAGAAAGTATGTCTCAATTCGGAATGTACTTTACAAAGATGAATTTAAACCTTCACGAAGAAGACGATGAGGATAATATCCTTACCGAATACGAACAGAAGTTTTCGGATAAGGGTTCTAGAATATATCGAATGGAAGCAAAATTTCATAATAATATTCAGCCAAATACTGATAATATATGATTATAAGCCTGAGACATTTATTGATGTCTCAGGTTTTATTTTGTCCAAGTTTAATTATTCAAATTAATACTAGCGACATTATTTTAGTTATTAGGATAAATTTCATTAATATTATTTTAACTTTTTAAAAAAATTGACTTTCAAAATTTTGTAATATCTTTTCGACAAATAAGTGAATAATTTCACAAAAGTAATTGATAATGATTATTATTTAGTATAATTAAAAGTGATCAAGGGAGGAATAAAAATGATTAATAAAGATACAATTGTTGCTGACGTCGTAACCGACATGCCATTAAGTTCCGATATTTTCAGAAAATATGGTATCGATTTTTGTTGTGGAGGCAATATTTCAATTGAGCAAGCCGTTGAAAATAAAAAAGTTGATGTACAAACTATCTTAGATGAAATTAACCAGTTACCTAATGAATCACAAGGTAATATCAATGTTAAATATCTTGATGTGCCATCATTAATTCAATATATACAGTCTCGTTATCATGAAACGATGCGTGAGGAATTTAAAAATCTATCTCCATACGTTACAAAAGTAGCTAAGGTACATGGACCTAACCATCCATTTTTAATTGAATTGCAAAATTTATATCGTCAATATAGAGATGTAATGCTTGAGCATATGGATGAAGAAGATAATCACGACTTTCCAGCATTAATCAAAATTTCACGAGGGGAACACGTTGATGATGCTTCGAAAATTATAGAAAGCCTAGTTAATGACCATACACAAACTGGACAATTATTAGAGGATATGAGAGTACTAACTAATCAATATCAAGCACCTAGTGAAGCGTGCCAAACTTGGAGACTCGTATATGATCGTCTTGAAAATTTAGAGCGTGAAACACATGAACATGTTCATCTTGAAAACCATGTCTTATTTAATAAATTTTAATTAAAGAAAGGGTGTTTAATATATGGTAAAAAAGTAGCAGGTCACACATTTTTAGCTCAACTCGGGAAAAAACGTTTACGTCCAGGTGGAATTTTAGCTACCAATTGGTTAATTGATAAAGGTTGTTTTTCAAATGATAAACGTGTTTTAGAAGTTGCATGTAATATGTGTACAACGTCTATTGAATTAGCTCAAAAATACCAATGCCAAATTGAAGCAGTTGACTTAAATAAAGCAGCATTACAAGTTGGCCAACAAAACGTAGATAAAAACGATTTAAATGACTATATTCATCTAACACAAGCAAATGCGATGGATTTACCTTTTGAAGATGAAAGTTTCGATATTATTTTAAACGAAGCAATGCTAACAATGTTACCTTATAAGGTTAAAGAAAAAGTATTAAAAGAATATTATCGTGTACTTAAACCTAATGGAATTGTACTTACACACGATATTGCTATTATAAATCGAGATAATGAGGACGTTATAGTTAATGAATTGAGTAAAGCAATCAATATGAAAGTGACGCCTTTAACGCCAGAAATTTGGTATAGTTTATTTAAAGATGCAGGATTTTCACAAGTTGAATCAAAAATAGGACCATTATCATTGATGTCACCAGTTGGCATGTTAAGAGATGAGGGTTTACTAGGAACTTTAAAAATTTTAAAAAATGCATTTAAAAAAGAAAACCGTCATATGTTTATAACTATGTTTAAAACAATGCGCAAACATAAATCAAATATGAATTATATTGTTCATGCTATTAAAAAATAGTTAAAATTAAAACGATTGATAACCTTAACATAGATAAAGATGTAAGGTTAAAGAAATCATTTAAAATAAGACAAAACCCATCAAAAGGGTCTTGTCTTATTTTTTACTTTTTAAGAACATCATACTTATGAATGGTATTAAATTGGACAAGATGATGATGTTATAACCTAAATTTGATGAAACAATTGACGTTGAATAAATAAGAATGAGTTCAATAATAATAAAAATTGTCGTAAACAACAGAATAATCTTATTATGTTTATATTGCATTATTGTCCTCCATATATTTAATTGCTTTAAAATGCGCAATAAGAACTTTAACATTAATTGCTATATATACGTTATTGTATTAAATTTGTTAATAAGAGTAAATTTAGTAAATGAGTGGGAAGGTGTCTTTTTATGAAATTAGGAGAATTAACTATTAACGATATTAATGGGGGTAATACTCATATTGATGGAGGTGCCATATTTGGCGTTGTACCTAAACCATTATGGACTAGAAAGTATAGTATGAATGATAAGAATCAAGTTCATACACCAACACATCCAATTCTTATTCAACATCCTCAATATAATATTTTAATCGATGCAGGTGTAGGTAATGGTAAATTAACTGACAAACAAAAAAGAAATTATGGCGTAACTCAAGAAGGCTTTATAAAAGAAGAATTACAATATTTTGGTTTAACGCTTGATGATATTGATATTGTGTTAATGACACATTTACACTATGATCATGCTGCTGGACTAACTGATTCAAATGGAAATGCACGATTCAAAAATGCTACTCATTATATTCAACAAGATGAATGGCATGAATTCTTAGCGCCTAATATACGTAGTAAAGCGACGTATTGGGAAAAGAATCAAGGTGATTATCAGGACAATATTATTTTATTTGATAAAGAGATTGAACCGGTATCAGGAATTAAAATGATACACACTGGTGGTCATAGCTTTGGTCACTCTATAGTTACTATTGAAAGTGAAGGAGAAAAAGCTGTGCATATGGCTGACATCTTCCCAACAGTAGCACACCAAAATCCATTATGGGTTACCGCGTACGATGATTACCCAATGACTTCAATTCGTGAAAAAGAAAGACTCATACCTTATTATGTTTTAAATGATTACTGGTTCCTCTATTATCATGACGAAAACTATTTCGCAGTTAAATATAATTACAAGGATCATTCAATTACATCATCTATCAAACGTTCATATCGTCAGTATTAAGTTGAAAAAAGGTTATAGTTTAGTTCATTAAGAAAAGTGATACTATAATGAACTAACTATAACCTATCATTTTTATGTAAATTTTAATTTTATAATTCGATAATATTTAAAACTTCACCAGTATATGCATCAGCATAAAAATCATAATCTACTAATTTACCATTTTTAGTTGCGGAGATACCGCCAAGATAAATAGGTTTATTAGCATTAATATTAGGATCGTTAAGAGGTTGTTGTACAATATATGAACCTTTGACATCCATAAAGTATGTTTTGACTTCTTCTAATAACTTATCGGGATTATAAAATTTTTTCTTATTTAGGTAAACAATTACGCCAGTTGATAAAATGACTACCGTACAAGCACCTACAATTAATATATTTTTACAATTTAAACATTTCATTAATGTATCTCCCTTTTCCATGATTCATATTATTAGTTTACCATAATGAAGATGATATAATAAATTATAAGGAGTGAAACATCAAATGACTATTGAAGAGAGTAAAACATTAGAACGCATGGAATATCTGACAGAATTACATGGTGCACCAGGATTTGAAGATGATGTTAAAACATATATGAAAGAACAAATGACACCTTATGTAGATCATTTTGTAGATAATAAAATGGGTGGGTTTTATGGTGTGAAAAAATCACCTAAAGCTAATGCTAAACGTGTAATGATAGCAGCTCATATGGATGAGATTGGATTTATGATTACACATATCACAGATAATGGTATGATCCAATTTACTAATTTAGGCGGCGTAGCAAATGATATATGGCAGGGACAAAGATTAAAAGTAAAAAATAGAAAAAACGAAGAAATTATTGGTGTCGTTGCCAATATTCCAAAACATTTTAGAACTGGTAATGAAGCAGCACCTCAAATTAAAGATTTAATGTTAGATATAGGTGCAAGTTCGAGTGAAGAAGTTAGACAAAAAGGTATTGAAATTGGCGACACAATTGTACCTGCTACGCCATTTACTCAGTTATCAGAATATAGATATAGTGCAAAAGCGTGGGATAATCGATATGGTTGTCTCATTGCTATCGAAATATTAGAATTACTGAAAGATACAGAATTAGATGTTGATTTATATGTTGGTGCCAATGTACAAGAGGAAGTAGGTTTAAGAGGCGCTAAAGCATCAGCAGAATTAATTCAACCGGATATTGCATTTGTAGTAGACTGTTCTCCTGCAAATGATATAAAAGGCAAGCAACAATTATCTGGTGCGTTAGGGGAGGGGACATTAATTCGTATCAAAGATGGTACGATGATACTCAGACCTACTTTTAGAGATTATTTATTAAATTTAGTAAAACAATATGATATTCCGCATCAATATTATATGTCACCAGGAGGAACAGATGGCGGTGAAATCCATAAAGCAAATGATGGTATTCCTACAGCAGTAATAGGAGTATGTGCACGTTATATTCATAGTACAGATGCTGTTTTTGATATCCGTGATTATTATGCCGCTCGTCAATTATTAAAAGCATCAATTACGAATTTAAATGAAGAACAAATACAACGATTACAATATCAGTAATATAGGAGTGAAAAACATGATACAACTTGAAACAGAACAACAATTTGAAGAATTAAAGCAAGGAAATACAGTTTTTGAATTTACAGCAGGATGGTGTCCTGATTGTAAGATAATAGAACCAGAATTGCCACAATTAGAAGAGAAATATCAATCTTTTAAATTTGTATCAGTAGATAGAGATCAATTTTTAGATATTTGTATAGAAAATGGTATTATGGGTATCCCAAGTTTCTTAGTTTATAGAGACGGAGAATTACTAGGAAGTTATATTGGTAAAGAAAGAAAATCCATTGAACAAATAGATCAATTTTTAGCACAATATATTTAATTGAATAGTTGAAAAATATATTTAAAAACTTGTTTTTTTCTGTTACTATCCTTTGATTTATTGTAAACTATTAAAAGGTGCGAAATAGGAGTGATATGAATGAATGTCTTTCAAATGAGAGATAAAATTAAACAGCGTTTGAATCATTTAGATGTAAATTATAAATTCGATCGTGAAGACGAAACATTAAGAATTTATAGAAAAGACAATCATAAAGGTGTCACAATTAAATTAAACGCTATTGTCGCAAAATATGAAGAAAAAGAAGAAAAAATTGTAGATGAAATTATATATTATATAGATGAAGCAATTGCTCAAATGGCTGATCAAGGTATAGAACAACTTGATGAAATTAAAATTATGCCGGTGATTCGTGCTACAAGTTTTGATAAAAAGACTAAAGAAGGCCATGCATTCATTTATGAAAATCATACTGCTGAAACTAATATCTATTACGCATTAGATTTAGGAAAGTCATATAGACTTATTGATGCAAGTATGTTAGAAACATTGAAAATGACAGAACAACAGATTAAAGAAATGTCACTTTTTAATGTAAGAAAGCTTGACAATAAATATAGTACCGATGAAGTGAAAGGTAATATATTCTATTTTATTAATTCTAATGATGGTTATGATGCAAGTCGCATACTTAATACATCATTTTTAAATGATATACAAGATCATTGTGAAGGCGAAATGTTAGTAGCAGTGCCTCATCAAGATGTTTTAGTCATTGCTGATATACGCAACAAAACAGGCTATGATGTGATGGCTCATTTAACTATGGAGTTTTTCACAAAAGGACTTGTCCCTATTACTTCTTTATCTTTTGGATACGACAAAGGTCATCTTGAACCAATATTCATATTAGGGAAAAACAATAAACGAAAAAGAGACCCTAACGTCATACAAAGATTAGAAGCTAATCGTAAAAAATTTAATGATAAAAATAAATAATAATAAAAATAAATAATGATAAAGGAGATATATACAATGAATTTATTCTTTAATCCAAATGGTGTAGGAGATGTTGCATTCTTACAAATCGACCCTACAGAAGGCGAATTCAATTATAAAAAGAATAACGACGTAGTAGAAATAACTAACGAAGATAACGAAGTAGTTGGGTATAATTTCTTTAATATATCTACTCATATACAATTAGAAGGTAATGGACACATTAAATTAACTGAAGAAATCGTTAATCAATTACAACAAATGATTAAAAATAATGGTTTCACATATGAATTGAATGCTGATTTATCTCCAAAATTTGTTGTAGGTTATGTAGAAACAAAAGAAAAACATCCTGACGCTGATAAATTAAGTGTACTCAATGTCAATGTAGGTAATGATACATTACAAATAGTTTGTGGCGCACCAAATGTCGAACAAGGACAAAAAGTAGTTGTAGCAAAAGTGGGCGCAGTAATGCCAAGTGGTATGGTAATCAAAGATGCAGAACTTAGAGGCGTTGCATCTAGCGGTATGATTTGTTCAATGAAAGAATTAGATTTACCAAATGCTCCTAAAGAAAAAGGTATTATGGTGCTAGATGATAGCTATGATATTGGACAAGCATTTTTTGAATAACAAAGGAAGGTCGTGAAAGTATGAGCTGGTTTGATAAATTATTTGGCGAAGATAATGATTCAAATGAAGATATATTAAGAAATAAAAATAAAAGACGCCAGGCAACTCAATCGAATGATTCTAATCATGACTCATTACTGCCACAAAATAATGATATCTATCATCGACCAAAAGGTAAATTCCGATTTCCTATTAATGGTTTTGAATCAGAAAATGTGGGGTCTGAATATACATCTGTGAATGATGGGGAACAATCTTATGTGAAAAATGATGATAATGAAACTTTAACTTCTCAAGAAAGTAAGAGACATCGTCGTAGAAGGAATCATGCCAATGACGATGAGTATGTGAACTCGTCTCGACAATCTAATTCAAATAAAACTAGAAGAAAACAAGTAACAAATCCTTATGTCACTAAATCAACTCACCGCCAAATTTCTCCTACTTCATTAGGAGATAACAAATCTAATAATGGTGCTACATCTTCAAAATCACAACCAAGAATGAAATTACAATCCGAACGTTTTAAATCAAATTATAAAACGCAACCGGAGTATACATATCACAAAAGTGATTTTAAAGCTTCAGAAGTACCATCAGCCATTTTTGGTACGATGAAAAGACGACCAATTGAAAACGGCATGATACCTCCTAAAGACAATGAAGAAGAAACTAATAATAAAATGAGTTCAAATGTTAATCATTCTAGTGACAACGATGGATACACTGCCGAAAGATCCCAAAGCAACTTTAGAAGTAATCAACAATCGAATGATGTAAAAGAAACTAGTACAAATAGTAATTCAAAACATGATGAGAATATAAATCAACAAACATCGTCAGTGGGAGATGAAAAAGCAATTAACTCAACTCCTAACCATTCAACTAAAGATAATACTATTAATATTAACAATATCTATGCATCTCAAATTGTTGAAGAAATTCGAAGAGAACGTGAACGAAAAGTGCTTCAAAAGCGTCGATTTAAAAAAGCATTGCAAGAAAAAAGACAACAAAATAAAGAGACCAATGAAGATAGTATACAAAAAGCAATTGATGAAATGTATGCCAAACAAGCACAACAATATGTTGGTGAAAGTTCATTAGATATGGAATCTCAAGACGATAGCAATGCTATGATTGACGAGCATGACAACAATGAAACAATAAATCAAACAGATGCAATTGAAAATTCAGACCTAGATCAACAAGAAACATCTCATTACAATTATGAAGAAATCGATTTATCTGATATTAAACCAAGACATCAAGTAAATGATGACGATGTTACTGTGACTGATGTAACAGAACAAGATGAAGGCTCAGAAACAACTGATACTAACTATGTTTCATCTCAATCCATATATGATGATCGAACAACTACCGTCCAGAAAGACTCTGAATCTAGTCAAAGTGACTCTACAATTAGTTCAGAAAATGCAAAACATCATTACAGTGATAAAACATCAATATCAGAAAATGAAGATAATAATATAGATGATGCAGATTATCGAGAATTAGATGATAGTGAGCAACCAACAACATATTCTACTTCAGAACATACATCTTCATCTCTATATGATAGTGAGACATCACAACTTAATGATCATAAGCACTTGAATAGAAGAAGTGGTCATAATGCAGTTACTCAAAGCGTCGATCATGAAACGGAATATGCTAAAAAGCGAAATCCACATATTCAAGATAGCAATTTAGGTAATAGTGATAAAACAATGTCAACATCAGAATCAGTATTAGAAAGTGATGAATCATTAAGTGATAGTTTCATCTCTAATAATAGTAATGAAACATCTGAATTTGTCGCTTCATCTTATGATAATACTCAAAACTTAAGTAGTTCAGAAAATAGCTATTCTGAATCTATAAATGATAATCAATCAGAAAGTTCTGATCAGAAGTTTGATAAAGTTAATAGTGAAAATAAAGGCGTAGAAACTAATCAGCATCTACATTCTGAACAAACTAGCAAGCCATTAAAAGGTAGTAAGCCATTTAATGTTGTTATGACGCCTTCAGATAAAAAACGTATGATAGATAAGAAAAAATCTCGCACAGTTCATGTTCCAAATCTAACGCCTGAACGTCAATCAAATTCGACACAATCAAATAATATTAAGCAAGCATCGTCAGAGCAATACAATACATCAGAACACTCTGAATCAAATCAACAATCAAACAATATAAGTGAAAGTGAAGCGCCTTCAGCTGATCGTACAAATGAACTAAATCAAACAACATATGAAAGTGACTCAAATTCAACTGCAAGTGAACATAGCCTAAGTGCAAATGACGTTGTCAATAATGAGAATGTGCAAATGGCTCAGAGCGATTATAATGTTGGAATTAATCAAAATATGGAAGATGATAGTTCGTCTATGCAACATGCTTCCAATGATGTTAATGAAAATGATTCAGATAATCGCAATGAAGACAAACGAGAGAATACTCATGCATCTACATCTAAGGTTACATCTGGAGAAGTGGATAATAATAATGAAAATATTAAAGTTCAAAAGCCCACTATAAGAAAAGGTCCAAATATTAATTTACCTAGTATGGAATTGCTTGAATCACCAGAACCACATGAAGTAAATGAAGAGTGGATTGATGATAAAAAGCAAGAATTAAATGATGCATTATATTATTTCAATGTTCCTGCAGAAGTTCAAAATGTTACTGAAGGTCCAAGTGTGACCCGTTTTGAATTATCAGTTGAAAAAGGTGTTAAAGTATCAAGAATTACTGCTTTACAAGACGATATTAAAATGGCGTTAGCAGCCAAAGATATACGTATCGAAGCGCCGATACCAGGTACAAGTTTAGTAGGTATCGAGGTACCTAATCAAAACCCTGCCAAAGTCAATTTGAGATCAATTGTAGATTCAGATCAATTTAAAAATGCTGAATCTAAATTGACAGTTGCAATGGGTTATCGCATCAACAATGAACCATTACTTATGGACATTGCTAAAACACCTCATGCTTTAATTGCAGGTGCAACAGGTTCAGGTAAATCAGTGTGTATTAATAGTATTTTAATGTCGCTATTGTATAAAAATCATCCGGAAGAATTAAGATTATTATTAATTGATCCAAAAATGGTTGAATTAGCACCATATAATGATTTGCCACATCTTGTGTCACCAGTAATTACAGATGTTAAAGCAGCCACACAAAGTTTAAAATGGGCTGTTGAAGAAATGGAACGTCGATATAAATTATTTGCTCAATATCACGTTAGAAATATTACAGCATTCAATAAGAAAGCTTCTTATGAACAAAGAATGCCAAAAATTGTTATAGTAATAGATGAATTAGCCGATTTAATGATGATGGCGCCACAAGAAGTAGAACAATCCATCGCGAGAATAGCTCAAAAAGCGCGTGCATGTGGTATTCATATGCTTGTTGCCACACAAAGACCATCAGTTAATGTTATTACCGGTTTAATTAAAGCTAATATCCCAACTAGAATTGCATTTATGGTATCATCAAGTGTAGATTCTAGAACTATTCTTGATAGCGGAGGAGCAGAACGACTATTAGGATATGGCGACATGTTATATCTTGGTGGCGGTATGAATAAACCTATCCGTGTTCAAGGTACATTTGTTTCAGATGAAGAAATTGACGACGTTGTAGATTTCATTAAACAGCAACGTGAATCTGATTATTTATTTGAAGAAAAAGAATTATTAAAGAAAACACAAACTCAAGCACAAGATGATTTATTTGATGATGTGTGTGAGTTCATGATTAATGAAGGACATATTTCTACTTCGTTAGTACAAAGACATTTCCAAATTGGGTATAATAGAGCAGCGAGAATCATAGATCAATTAGAACAACTAGGTTATATATCTGGAGCGAACGGTTCTAAACCTAGAGATGTTTATATTACTGAGGCGGATTTGAATCAAGATTAAAAATTAGTAAGGAGTTTTATAATGACACACTATCATTTTGTCGGAATTAAGGGTTCTGGCATGAGTTCATTGGCACAAATCATGCATGATCTTGGGCATGAAGTGCAAGGCTCAGATATTGAAACTTATGTTTTTACAGAAGTTGCTCTAAGAAATAAAGGTATAACTATCTTACCGTTTGATAGTAACAATATTAAAGAAGATATGGTAATTATACAGGGTAATGCTTTCCCTGATACACATGAAGAGATAGTCAAAGCACATCAACTTAAATTAGATGTGATTAGATATCATGATTTTCTTGGCCATGTAATTAACCAATATACTTCGGTAGCAGTTACTGGTGCACATGGTAAAACATCAACAACTGGATTGTTATCTCATGTGATGAATGGAGATAAAAAGACTTCATTCCTTATAGGTGACGGTACAGGAATGGGTTTACCTGGCAGTGACTATTTTGCATTCGAAGCTTGCGAATATCGACGTCACTTTTTAAGTTATGATCCTGACTATGCAATTATGACAAATATTGACTTTGACCATCCTGATTATTTCAGAGATGTTGATGACGTTTTTGATGCATTCCAAGAAATGGCTCAAAATGTTAAAAAAGCTATCATTGCATGGGGCGACGATGAATATCTTAGAAAATTAGAAGCGGATGTACCCATTTATTACTATGGTTTAAAAGAAACTGATGACGTATATGCTAAAAATATACAAATCACTGAACAAGGTACACAATTTGATGTTTATATTAATGGAGAATTTTATGATCAATTCCTATCACCACAATATGGTGACCATAATATTCTAAATACATTAGCTGTTGTAACTATTAGTTATTTAGAAAAAATGAACGTTGATAATATAAAAGAAGCATTAGAAACATTTGGTGGTGTAAAACGTCGATTTAATGAAACAAAAGTATCAAATCAAGTATTAGTAGACGATTATGCTCACCATCCAAGAGAAATTAATGCTACAATTGAAACAGCTAGAAAAAAATATCCACAAAAAGAAGTTATTGCTGTATTCCAACCACATACATTCTCAAGAACTCAAGCATTCTTAGAAGAATTTGCAACAAGTTTAAGCGCAGCTGACCATGTTTTCTTATGTGAAATTTTTGGTTCAATTAGAGAAAACACTGGTGAATTGACGATTCAAGACTTGATTGATCGTATTGATGGATCAGCATTAATTGATGAAAATAGTATAGATGTATTAGAGAAATTTGATAATGCTGTAATATTATTTATGGGCGCTGGAGATATACAAAAAATCCAAAAAGCGTACTTAAATAAATTAGGTATAAAAAAAGATTTCTAATATGTTTATAATGATTTCTCAAGGGTATTAAATATTAATGAATTTTATAATTAGGTATTTAGGAGGCGTTTTTAATGGATTGGATTTTACCAATTGCTGGAATTATCGCTGCGATAGCGTTCTTAATTTTATGTATCGGTATCGTTGTAGTGTTAATTTCTGTTAAGAAAAATTTAGATCACGTGGCTAAAACACTTGATGGTGTTGAAGGTCAAGTACAAGGTATTACAAGAGAATCTACTGATTTACTTCATAAAGTTAACCGTTTAACTGAAGATATTCAAGGTAAAGTTGATCGTTTGAATTCTGTAGTTGATGCTGTTAAAGGTATTGGTGACTCAGTTCAAACATTAAATGGTTCAGTTGACCGTGTAACTAATTCTATTACACACAACGTATCTCAAAATGAAGATAAAATTTCTCAAGTAGTACAATGGTCAAATGTGGCAATGGAAATTGCTGACAAATGGCAAAATAGACACTACCGTCGAGGAAGTGCAAATTACAAAGCAAACACAGTAGCAAATGATACAGATCATAGCTATACTACACGTGTTGACAAATAATTAATAAGAATGAACTAAATGCACTTAAATGAGGTTGTTACTTGTTTAAGTGCATTTGTTATAGGGAGGAATAAATCATGGAACACTATAATCGTGATGATTTTGAAAGAAATAATACTGGAAATGATTTATACAGCCGTCATACTCGTATAAATAATCAAACACCACAACGTAAAGATTTTGTTGTAAGCTTTATTACCGGTGCTTTAGTAGGTTCAGCTTTAGGGTTATATTACAAATTGAAAGTTTTCGAAAAAGCTGATCAAGCAATTGCTAAAGAAAAAGAACTACGTGAAAAAGCATTAAATTACAAATCTCAAGCAGAACAACGTTTTGAATCTGTTAAAAACCAAGTTGAAAACTTCAGAAATAAATCAAAAGATGGTATCTCATCTGATGAATTATCAGCACAAAAAGTCGCAATCCAAAGAGAAGTAAGCGACAATAATTTAGCAGATCAATCACCAGAAGCTAGAGATATTCAAGAAGCAAAATTAGAAGCAGAAGGAAATTCTGGATCAGATGCTTCAGCTACAGAATTAGCAGCACAACAAAACGCAATTCAAGCTGAAACAAATAAAGATAGTTTAGCAGATCAGTCACCACAAGCACGTGAAATACAACAAGCCAAACAAGAAGCGCAAAATGAAGAGCAACAATCTAATACAACGCCATCAGCTACAGAATTAGCAGCACAACAAAATGCAATTCAAGCTGAAACAAATAAAGATAGATTAGCAGATCAGTCACCACAAGCACGTGAAATACAACAAGCCAAACAAGAAGCGCAAAATAAAGAACAACAATCTAATACAACGCCATCAGCTACAGAATTAGCAGCACAACAAAATGCAATTCAAGCTGAAACAAATAAAGATAGCTTAGCAGACCAATCACCACAAGCACGTAAAATTCAAGAAGCTAAGGAAGAAAGTCAGAATGAGGAACAACAATCTCATATAAATAGTAATCAACACGTATCATCTGAAGAAGTTGTAATGGCAAAATCTGCTATTAAAGAAGAATCTTCACTATCTGATCCATCAAAAGAAAAAGCTAGCAAATCAACACAATCTAATGCAGATAAATTAGCAAGTGCAGCTAAAACGAAGAAAACAAAATTAGATAATGATGCTAATGTATCAGCTAATACTAAAGCTTTAACAAAAGAACAGGGTGTAGCCAAAAATAATAAACAATCTACACCAAATTTAGTAACTAAAACTGAAGAACAATCAACAAAAAATAATGATGGTTCATTTGCTAATAGACTAGCAAGTGCAGCTAAAACTAAAAAAAGTAAATTAACTAAAGGTTCTAAAGAATCTCAATTAACTAAAGCATTACTTGAAGAAGCACCAATTGCAAAATCAACGATGACTAAAGTACCTAATTTAGTTACTAAAACAACAACAAAATCTAACCAAAAAAATAAATCAGCACAATCATCATCTAAACAATCTAGTACTAAGCAACCAACAAAAAAACAAAGTAAAGCACAGTTTGATAAAGGTGTCGTAACAAGACAAAATAATAATCAATCAACTAAAAAATCTAATAGTCAAGCTAAAGCAACAACAAAATCAACTAAAAAAAATTGTAATCAAACAACAGCACAAACAAAATCAACTAAGAAAACAACAAAATCATCTAATCAAAATAAAGCACAACAAGATAAAACAAAATCTACTCAACAAAAAGTAGAAAAAACAACTAGTAAAATCGAAAAACGTACTTTTAATGACTAATTAGTTTGTATTTAATATAAGTTAATATTATGATATTAATATAAGCACTCATTGGTTAGTATTTGATTTTAGTGGTTAAAATTAAATGTATAACATATTAGAGTGGAACCCATCATTCATTTACAGTAGGATGTATGACGTTCTGCTCTTTTTCTTTTTTAAAATATGTGTTCATAAATGGAAATATGGTAATACTATCATATTTTTAGAAAATTTAATCAATTCCGACAATTATAACTTGAACAATAAAATGTTAATTGTTAGAATGATTCGTAAATACATTTATTTTATCGCTTTAAAGTGATACATATAATGTGCAACTAATAGTATAGAGGTGGAATGACTATGGGTAATAAATTAGATAGCTACAGACAAGAAATTGTCTCATTAAACGATCAGATTTTAGAGTTATTATCTCGACGTGGTGAACTAGCTCAAAAAATTGGAGAAGAAAAAATTAAACAGGGTACACGTGTATATGACCCTCAACGTGAAAAGGAAATGATTAACGATCTTTTAGATAAGAATAATGGTCCGTTTAATGATAATGTGATTAAACAATTATTTAAAGAAATTTTTAAAGCCTCTACAGATTTACAAAAATCAGAGAATGAAAAACATTTATACGTATCTAGAAAATTAAAACCTGAAGATACAATTGTTCATTTTGATAATGGAGGTAAATTTGGAGAAGGTTATAAATCATTTGTTTTTGGTCCATGTTCAGTAGAATCGCAAGAACAAGTAGATACAGTTGCTGCTGATTTACAAGCAAAAGGTGAGAAATTTATACGTGGTGGAGCGTTTAAACCACGTACGTCCCCATATGATTTCCAAGGTTTAGGTGTTGAAGGTCTTAAAATCTTAAAAAATGTTAAAGATAAATATAATTTAAATGTCATTAGTGAAATCGTAAATCCAAATGATTTTGAAGTTGCAGATGAATATCTTGATGTTTTCCAAATTGGTGCACGTAATATGCAAAACTTTGAACTTTTAAAAGAGGCTGGTCGTACAAATAAACCAATTCTGTTAAAACGTGGATTATCAGCAACAATTGAAGAATTCACATATGCTGCAGAATATATCGCATCTCAAGGTAATAGAAATATTATCTTATGTGAGCGTGGAATTAGAACATATGAAAAAGCAACTAGAAACACATTAGATATTTCTGCTGTACCAATATTAAAACAAGGTACACACTTACCTGTGATGGTCGATGTAACACACAGTACTGGTAGAAAAGACATTATGTTACCGACTGCAAAAGCTGCACTTGCTGTAGGAGCAGATGGCGTTATGGCAGAAGTACATCCAGATCCTTCAGTAGCATTAAGTGATGCAGGACAACAAATGGATTTAAAAGAATTTAATGAATTTTATAATGAATTAAAATCACTAGCAGACTTATATAACCAAAAGAAATTAAAATAATCGATAATGAAATTAAAGCTACTTCATTGAACAAAAGGTATTTTGTAATGAAGTAGCTATTTTTGGTTTGAATTTAATTTATTTGTACAAAATATATCTTTTAATATGCATCATTAGAAATTTTGTTTTAAAGTGAATATAATTTAAATCTACAATTTTTCTGACAGAAATGTGAACAACAAAACAAATTTATTTCACTGCATCTTTAAATATGGTAAACTTTGAAAATAATATGAAAACACGGTATAATAGCGTATAAAACGCTTGCAAGGAGGAAATTATGACAGTAACAATTTATGATGTGGCAAGAGAAGCCAGAGTGTCGATGGCAACTGTTTCTCGTGTTGTTAATGGTAACCAAAACGTAAAGCCTGAAACTCGAAATAAAGTGAATGAAGTAATTAAAAAATTAAACTATCGTCCAAATGCAGTTGCACGTGGGCTTGCTAGTAAACGTACTACGACAGTAGGTGTGATTATTCCTGATATTTCAAATGTTTATTATTCACAACTTGCACGTGGTTTAGAAGATATTGCTACAATGTATAAATATCATTCAATCATTTCAAATTCAGATAATGATCCTGAAAAAGAAAAAGAAATTTTTAACAATCTTTTAAGTAAACAAGTAGATGGTATTATATTCTTAGGAGGTACAATTTCAGAAGAAATCAAAGAATTAATCAACCAATCATCAGTACCAGTCGTTGTATCAGGTACGAATGGTAAAGATGATCATGTTGCTTCTGTTAACATTGATTTTGAAAAAGCTGCTCAAGAAGTAACACAACATTTAATTGACCAAGGTGCTAAGAAATTTGCATTAGTTGGTGGTGATTATTCTAAGAAAGCCCAAGAAGATGTTTTAGATGGTTTAAATACAGTGCTATCTGATAATAATCTAATATTAGAAGATGCGCTTCATTTAACAGGGGCTGAAAGTTACAAAGAAGGCATGAAAGTTTTTGATGAAATGAAAGATAACTTACCTGATGCTGTATTATCAATCAGTGATGAACAAGCGATCGGTGTGTTACACGGCGCATTAGATTCAGGTATAAAAGTTCCTGAAGATTTACAAATCGTTAGTTTTAATAATACGCGTTTAGTAGAAATGGTTAGACCACAACTTTCAAGTGTAATACAACCATTATATGATATTGGTGCTGTTGGAATGAGATTATTAACTAAGTATATGAATGAAGAGGAAATTGAAGAACCTAATGTGATTTTACCTCATAGAATTGAATATCGTGGTACTACAAAATAATTAAATAATATACGTACTATGTAATAAACACCCCATAAATTAGACTGATAACTAATTTATGGGGTGAAATTATTTGGATGTAAAATCATACCAACTTGCTATTAAATCTGCTACACGTGCATTTTTTTCTGAAATTTCATCAGTTCTAGGTATATACGTATAATCATTCAAACGGTCTTCCCATCTTTTTGGAAGTGTCACTGAGCTATAATGTTTCCATTTATTAATCCAAGTTAATGGTAAATAACCTTTTTGAATAGGCTCATTAATTAAACTTAAATATAAATGACTCCAGGCACGAGGCACAACTCTCCATAAATTATAACCTCCGCCACCAAACATAATTATTTTATTATGAGTATATTTTTCAGCAAGTGCTTTAATTATATAAGGTAGTTGATATAAAGAATTTAAAGTACAACTTATATGTGTTAGCGGATCTCTGTAATGAATATCCACTCCATTGACGCTTAAAATGATATCAGGTTTAAATGCTGCAATGACAGGTTCAACTGTAGATTTAAATGAGCGCAAGAATGATTCATCTTCTGTATAAGGTTCTAATGGTACATTGACTGAATAACCATAACCGATATCTTCACCACGTTCAGTATAATGTCCAGAACCAGGAAATAAAAACTTACCAGTTTCATGGATAGAATAGGTTAATACATCATTGCTCGTATAAAAACTCCACTGAGTACCATCTCCATGATGTCCGTCTGTATCAATAATCATTACTCTTTGATTATAATGATTAACTAAATATTGAGCAGTTATAGCTACATCATTATAAATACAAAAGCCATTTGCACGACCTGGTAAAGCATGATGCAAGCCACCACCTAAATGACAACCATTTGTATAAGTACCGTCCATAATCTTATCTGCTAAGTTTAAAGCACCACCTACAATACGAGAACAATGACGATGCATATGTCTAAATGGAACTGTATCATCATTAAAACCATATTTTTTAGCTTCTTCAGAACTTAAGATGCCATGTGATGCATGTTTAATCGCTTGTATATAATCATAACGATGTATCAAAGCGAGTTCATCTTCTGTAGCAATTCGAGGTGTTAAAATATTTTCATTAGATAAAAACTGTGCATCTATTAAAAGTTCAGTTGTTAATTTTAAACGCATTTGATTAAAAGGATGCTCATTATTAAATCTATATTTTAAAATTTCATCTGAGTATACATAACCTGTTTTATTTTTATTACTCATAAGCTCATTCCTTTCAATCTGCTAATAAAAGAAGCGGTTTTGAAATCTAATATCGTCGAAAGCATGTTGTTGATCTAAACTAATTCTTTTACCAATTCTAGCCATTAAACAATTTGCTGGATGACTTGTAATTTCTGGATCATCTGTAGCAAAGACTTCTAAACCGCCTTTTTGCATTAATTTTTGCATTAACCGTTTATATTCAAATACATCTAGTTGGGCATGTTTTAAGTCCCAATGCCAATAATATTCAGTTGTTAAGACAATATAATCTTCAAATTCATCAGCTGATAAACTGATTTGAATTAATCTCCCACCTAAATGTAAATGACGGTAACCTTTGCTTAACTCGATTGCACCAAGCTCAATTAAATAGGGGAGTTGGCCAGTAGACCATCTTTCTAATTCATCTGGATAATGATACGTAACATAACCTATAATATGTTTGTCTCTCCGAATAATATAAACTCTACCTTCAGGTAACGTAGTAATTTCTAATAAAGCTTCAAATTGTTCATTGTAGGATCTAAATGCATTTAATCCATCGTCGAAAGTAAGCGTTTTCAAAAAAGAATATGAAACAGGGCCTTCTATTATAAAATGCTGATCTTCTAAGTATATATTCTCTTTAATATAAGATTTTATATGTTGCATATCTTCACCTCCTAATTAAAACCTCCTTGTTCTTTATACTTATTATACTTTTCTTGATGTAAAATGACAAAAATGATGTCAATTATAATTAAATGTTTTGAATAATGTGACAATTATATGTATAATTCACTATAAAGAAAGCGATTTCATAAATCGAAGGGGGATTTTCTTATGAAAGTTGAAGTATATAAAAGTGAACCTGGAAATTATAATTTGCAAGATTATGAACAAACGTATAATAACTTTGATTGGAAAGATGTTGAAAAGGCATTCTCTTGGAATAAGACAGGAAAAATCAACATGGCGTATGAATGTATAGATAGACATGTTGATGAGGGTAAGGGAGAAAAGATAGCATTAAACTATAAAGACGAACGTCGTCATGAATCATACACATTTGAAGAGATGAAAAAATACTCAAATAAAGCAGCCAATGTTTTAAAAAATAAAGCTAATGTTCAAAAAGGGGATAGAGTATTTATTTTCATGTCAAGAACACCAGAATTGTATTTCGCTTTCTTAGGTATTTTAAAAATTGGTGCAATTGTTGGACCACTATTTGAAGCATTTATGGAAAAAGCTGTGGCAGACAGACTTGAAAATAGTGATGCTAAAGTCATTGTTACAAATAAAGCATTAATACCACGAATTCCAAAAGATAAATTACCTAACTTGGAAACAATTGTTGTAGTAGATGACGATGTGGATGAGGCATATGTTGACTTTAATACTGAATTTAAAAAAGCTAGTGATGAGTTTGATATTGAATGGTTAAATGAAGATGATGGCTTAATTTTACATTATACATCTGGCTCTACCGGTCAACCTAAAGGTGTGCTACATGTTCAAAAAGCAATGTTAGTTCACTATATTTCTGGAAAATATGTATTAGATTTACAAGAAGATGATGTTTATTGGTGTACAGCAGATCCAGGTTGGGTAACTGGAACGTCATATGGTGTCTTTGCTCCATGGTTAAATGGTGTTACAAACTGTATTGTTGGTGGTCGATTCTCTCCAGAACAATGGTACAAAATGATTCAAGACTTTAAAGTAACAGTTTGGTACACTGCACCAACGGCTTTACGTATGTTAATGAGTGCTGGTGACGATATTGTAGAAAAATATGATTTGTCATCATTACGTTCAATCTTGTCTGTTGGTGAACCACTCAATCCAGAAGTTATTAAATGGTCTAAAGACGTTTTCCATAAACGTGTCTTAGATACTTGGTGGATGACTGAAACTGGTGGACATATGATTGTTAACTATCCTGCCATGGACATTAATTTAGGTTCAATGGGTAAACCATTACCTGGCATCGAAGCAGCTATAGTAGATGATGAAGGTAAAGAATTGCCACCTAATAGAATGGGTAACTTAGCAATCAAAAAAGGATGGCCATCTATGATGCATTCTATCTGGAAAAATCCAGAAAAATATGATTCTTACTTTATCGGAGATTGGTACGTTTCAGGGGATTCTGCATATAAAGATGAAGACGGGTATTATTGGTTCCAAGGACGTGTAGATGATGTGATTATGACTGCTGGTGAACGTGTAGGCCCATTTGAAGTTGAATCTAAGTTAGTAGAACATGAAGCAGTGGCTGAAGCAGGTGTCATCGGTAAACCAGATCCTATACGTGGTGAAATTATTAAAGCATTCGTAGCACTGAGACAAGGTTATGAACCAACTGATGAATTAAAAAATGATATTCGCCAATTTGTAAAAGAAGGACTGTCTGCACACTCTGCACCTCGAGAAATTGAGTTTAAAGATAAACTACCTAAAACTCGTTCAGGTAAAATTATGAGACGTGTATTAAAAGCTTGGGAATTAGATTTAGATGCTGGTGACTTAAGTACAATGGAAGATTAAAAATTGACATTTGAAAAATGAATTTACAAAACTCTATTTTCATACATTAACGTCAATAAGTAGCGAAAAGGACCTAATTATTTTTAGGTCCTTTTTATGTGTAGAATTTAATGGTATTTTTGAAAACGCTATCAAATATTCGACATCAATAAATAAGTCGGTTATTATTAAAGATGTAAGAGCAACTGAATCATGTACATAACTGATTCTTACACTTATTTTTATAATTTTATAAATATTTATAAGGGGTTGAAATAAGTTGGCACATTTATCAGATTTAGAAATTGCAAACCAATCAAAATTAAGACCTATTAGTGAAATTGCTAATGAGGCAGGAATTTCAGATGAAGCTTTAGAACAATATGGACATTATAAAGCTAAAATTGATATAAACCAAATTAAACCTAAAGACAATAAAGGTAAAGTAGTATTAGTAACTGCTATGAGTCCAACTCCAGCTGGAGAGGGTAAATCAACAGTAACAGTAGGATTATCAGATGCTTTCCATGAACTAAAGAAAAGTGTCATGGTAGCTTTACGTGAACCTGCTTTAGGACCTACTTTTGGTATTAAAGGTGGCGCAACAGGCGGCGGTTATGCACAAGTATTACCAATGGAAGATATTAACTTACATTTTAATGGTGATTTCCATGCTATTACTACTGCAAATAATGCTTTATCTGCTTTCATAGATAACCATATACACCAAGGTAATGACTTAGGCATAGATCAACGTAGAATTGAATGGAAACGTGTTCTAGACATGAATGATCGTGCACTACGTCATGTAAACGTTGGTTTAGGTGGTCCAACTAACGGTGTGCCACGTGAAGATGGATTTAATATTACTGTTGCCTCAGAAATTATGGCTATTTTATGTTTAAGTCGTAATATTAAAGATTTAAGAGAAAAAATAAGTAAAATAACAATTGGATATACACGCGATCGTAAACCAGTTACCGTTGCAGATTTAAAAGTTGAAGGCGCATTAGCTATGATTTTAAAAGATGCAATTAAACCTAACTTAGTACAGACAATTGAAGGTACACCTGCATTAGTTCATGGTGGCCCATTCGCTAACATTGCACATGGTTGTAATTCTATTTTAGCTACAGAAACAGCGAGAGACTTAGCTGATATTGTTGTCACAGAAGCAGGCTTTGGTTCAGATTTAGGTGCTGAGAAATTTATGGATATCAAAGCCCGTGAAGCTGGTTTCGAACCTTCAGCTGTCGTCTTAGTGGCAACAGTTCGTGCTTTAAAAATGCATGGCGGAGTCACTAAGGATAACTTGAAAGAAGAAAATGTAGATGCAGTTAAAGCTGGTATTGTTAACTTAGAACGACACGTTAATAATATTAAAAAATTTGGTGTAGAACCAATTATTGCAATTAATGCATTCATTCATGATACAGATGCTGAAGTAGAATTTGTTAAATCATGGGCAAAAGAAAATGGCGTAAGAATTGCTCTAACTGAAGTTTGGGAAAAAGGTGGCAAAGGCGGAGTTGACCTCGCTAATGAAGTTCTAGAAGTTCTAGATCAACCACAAAATTTCAAACCACTTTATGAATTAGAACAACCACTAGAAGATAAAATTGAAACAATTGTTAAAGAAATTTATGGCGGTTCAAAAGTAACATTCACTAGTAAAGCTCAAAAACAATTAAAACAATTTAAAGATAATGGTTGGGATCATTACCCAATTTGTATGGCTAAAACACAATACTCATTTAGTGATGATCAAACAGCATTAGGAGCACCAAGTGATTTCGAAATCACAATCCGTGAATTAGAAGCTAAAACTGGTGCAGGATTTATCGTTGCATTGACAGGTGCAATTATGACAATGCCAGGTTTACCTAAAAAACCTGCTGCATTAAACATGGACGTAACTGATGATGGACATGCAATAGGATTATTCTAAAATATATAGTTAACCCCTTGATAATTTATTGAATATTATCAAGGGGTTATTTTTAATTTGATGATTTTTTAGGTTTAGTTAATAAATGAGTTTTAATATTATATTGTTTTGCTTTTTGATATTCTGCCTTTGTAATTTTTTCTTCTACTAGCATACGTTTTAGAACATAATGTTGTCTTTGTATGCTATATTCAATTTCATTTGCAGGTTTTAAGTTACCATTTTCGTCATAGGGTGTATAACCATATGGACTTTGTAATAACCCAATAAGATAAGCGGATTGAGCGATATTTAAATGTTCCGCTGAAACACCGAATAAACTATAAGATGCAGATGAAATACCAGTGATATTAGCACCGTTATAATCTCGTCCAAATGGAACAATATTTAAATAGGTGTAGATAATTTCCTTTTTGCTTAATATATCTTCAAGTCGTTGAGCTAGTATAATTTCATTAGCCTTACGACTATATGTTTTTTCATTAGTTAACACTTGATTTTTAACTAATTGTTGTGTAATGGTGCTGCCACCAGAACTATGTTCTTTCTGAGATAAATCTTGAAACATTGCTCTTAAAATGGCTTTTGGAAGAATGCCGTTATGCTGGAAAAATAAAGTATCTTCTGAAGACGTTAGCGCTTTAATAACATCTGGATTCACATGTTTAGGACCTACTATTAATGGATTAAGTGAATGATCATATTCATATAAGATGTCCTTGTTTTTATAATTAATTAAATCATCTCCAGCAAAGTGAATGACTTTATGTTTTAATGCATTATCACTTATTGATGATGCTTCTTTAGTTAGTTGGTGAAAATAAACTAGGGCAGCTAATAAGATAATAAGTGTAAACACTACACCGATTATAAAAACTGAAACAATGATGTGTTTAATTCGTTTATATAATTTTTCAAATCGAAACAAATTATCATGTTGCCGATGTTGTTTCATATTATCCATAGCAAACCTCCTTATTTTAGCTTATTATATCATACTCGGTAAGTTGACTTTTAAAATAATGTTAACTATAATTAGATTCAAATACATAGGTTTCAGATGAAGGACAAGTAGCTTTGTAGAGAATTTCAGAGAGTTAGTGGTTGCTGTGAACTAATATTTTCTATTTTGTGAATACACCTTTTTATTACAAGTCTGACGTTTGATTAATGAACGTATCATTAAGAGAGATATTAGGTTAAAGAATATCCAACAATTTTGGACACTTAGATAACTAAACGTTTGAGTATTATACCAAATGAATTAGTTTTAGAATTGTGGATGATTCACTTATGAAGCCTAAATTTAAGTATGGTGGTACCGTGCAAATGCGCCCTTACATTGATGAGATGTAGGGGCATTTTTTTGTTTAATTGTATATCTAATACACTTTTGATTATAGTAACTTTGAAAGTTATTGATATTTAGATATTCAGTAAAATATGATATGAACCATTTAAACTTAAAAGGCTTATCTTTCAATCACACTTACATCTAAACTTATGATAATAAAAGAATATTTTTAGGAGGAATTGAATAATGTCAAATGCATTAATTGAAGATTTAAAATGGCGTGGACTTATATATCAACAAACTGATGAAGCGGGAATTGAAGAATTATTAAATAAAGAACAAGTAGCTTTATATTGTGGTGCAGACCCAACAGCAGATAGTTTACACATTGGTCATTTGCTTCCATTTCTAACTTTAAGACGTTTCCAAGAACATGGTCATCGTCCGATTGTATTAATCGGTGGCGGTACAGGTATGATTGGTGATCCATCTGGTAAATCAGAAGAACGTGTATTACAAACCGAAGAACAAGTAGAAGCTAATGTACAAGGTATTAGTCAACAAATGCATAAACTATTTGAGTTCGGTACAGATAAAGGTGCAACTTTAGTTAACAATAAAGATTGGTTGGGGCAAATCTCGTTAATTAGCTTTTTACGTGACTATGGTAAACATGTTGGTGTTAACTATATGCTAGGAAAAGATTCTATTCAAACAAGATTAGAACATGGTATTTCTTATACAGAGTTCACATATACTATTTTACAAGCAATTGACTTTGGTCATTTGAACCGTGAATTAAATTGTAAAATCCAAGTAGGTGGTTCAGATCAATGGGGTAATATTACAAGTGGTATCGAATTAATGAGACGTATGTATGGACAAACTGAAGCATATGGTTTAACTATTCCTCTAGTAACTAAATCTGATGGTAAGAAATTTGGTAAATCAGAATCTGGTGCTGTTTGGTTAGATGCAGAAAAGACAAGCCCTTACGAGTTTTATCAATTTTGGATAAACCAATCAGATGAAGATGTAATAAAATTCTTAAAATACTTTACTTTCTTAAGCAAAGAAGAGATTGATCAATTAGAACAATCTAAAGAGGAAGCACCACATAAACGTGAAGCACAAAAAGCATTAGCTGAAAATGTAACTCGTTTTATCCATGGTGAGGCTGCTTTAAACGATGCCATTAGAATTTCACAAGCATTATTTAGTGGAGATTTAAAATCATTATCAGCTAAAGAATTAAAAGAAGGTTTCAAAGATGTACCTCAAGTTGAATTATCTAAAGAAACTACAAATATTATTGAAGCATTAATTGAAACAGGAATTGCTACTTCAAAACGTCAAGCGCGTGAAGATGTTAATAATGGCGCAATTTATATTAATGGTGAACGTCAACAAGATGTAAATTATGAACTTTCAGATCAAGACAAAATCGAAGACGAATTTACTATTATTCGTAGAGGTAAAAAGAAATACTTTATGGTTAATTACAAATAACTTATTTAAGATCATGAATCAATTACCTAAAGATCTAAATTGGTGTGTGGGAGGTTAAAACTTGAATAAAGAAGAAGTCATCATGATAGGGTTGAGAAACATGTTTAATAAAATTGCTTGGCTAAATAAAGATGAAATGCAAGAAGCTCTAAAAGAATACAAATCAAGTGAAGTTCATTGTATTGAAGCCATACATGACTTAAAAAACCCTAATGTTAAAAGTTTAACTGAACAATTATTTATGACAAGAGGTGCCATAAGTAAATTGACAAAACGTCTTCAAACAAAATCGTTGATTGAAAGTTATCGAAGCGATAGTAATAAAAAAGAAATATATTTTCGACTTACACCAAAAGGTCAACAAGTTTATAACACACATCAGCAACTACATGCTAAGTTTGAAGCAAGAGATCGAGTGGTATTCGACAATTTATCACAAGAAGAATTTGATAGTATATATCAATTTATTGAAAGATATAATAACCATTTAGATGATGAAATTAAGAAAAATGAATTACAACTTTAAATAAATTTAGAAAGTTATAGTTTCGAGAATGAGGCATTATTGATGCCTCATTTTTATTTTTCAAATTTTTATTGTTGACAAGGAAACAAAATAGGTGTAAATTTGTTGACGTAGAAACAAAAAGGAGTCAACTTATGTCAGAATATAAAGCACAAAGTCAACAAATTCCAAAAGAAACGATGTATGCAGCATGGGCTATTGCTATAGGTGCTATCGCTCCAATGTTAGATTCAACGATGATCAACATTGGTATCAAACAATTAAACCAAACATTTCATACTAGTATTGATATTGTTCAATGGGGAATTACAGGATATATTCTAGCTTTAGCTATTGCTATTCCATTCTCTGGTTGGTTAATGAATCAATTCAATAGTAAAAATGTATTTATAATAGCAATGTCATTATTCGGTTTAACTTCATTAATGGTTGGACTTAGTAATTCAGTTAACGTATTTATTCTATTTAGAATTGTTCAAGGTTTTAGCGCAGGTGTTATCACTTCTCTTATGTTTACTTTATTAGTTAAGACTGCAGGTCAAGAACATATAGGTAAGGTAATGGCTATTGTAAGCACCCCAATGATCTTTGGACCTATATTAGGACCTACGTTAGGTGGTTTTATTATTCACTTTGCATCTTGGAGATGGATGTTTTTTATTAATATATTAGTAACTGTTATTTCGGTACCACTTATGATGAAATACGTACCATCTTTTAAACCATTTAACAAAGATAAATCGTTAGACGCTATTGGAATTGCTATGTTAGGAATTATTAGTACAAGTTTAATATATGGTATCACCGAAGCAGGAGATAAAGGTACATTTTTGGATCCTTTAGCAGTTTTTTTATAACTGTAGGTGTGATATTTATTGTTGGTTATGTCATTTATAATTTAAGAAATCAATTTAATACGATATTACCTATTAACTTATTTAAAAGTAAAACTTACTCAGCTTCAATGTTAGGATTACTTTTGGCTAATATAGGTATTATGGGACCAATGGTTATACTGCCGTTATTCTTTCAATCTTTTAAACATTATTCTGCAATCGAAGCAGCTTTAGCATTAATACCTCAAGGGGTAGGGATGTTGATCACACGTCCATATATAGGTAAATATATTGATAGAATAGGTGCAAAATACGTTATTATGATAAGTATTGTGATTGCTATTATCGGCACTTTACCATTAGCTTTTGTAGATCAACATACATCTATCTGGTGGATATCTCTAATATTATTTATTCGAGGATGTAGCGTGGGTGGTATAAATCTTGGATTGATGGCAGATGCATATAAAGGTGTGTCAGAATCACAATTATCAGAGGCTGGTGTTGGCATCAATATGATAGAGAATGTTGGTGCTAGTTTTGGAACAGCCATTATCGCTACTGTAGTCGCTTCTAACATTTCAAAATCTGCTATGCATGATGTTATCAGTAAGCAATTAACAGGATTTCATGAAGGATTTGTGGTTTCTGTGATAGCTATTTTATTTATATTAATTCCAGCGTTATTTTTAACTAAAAATAAACAAGGTATTGATGAATCTTAATTTCATCAATACCTTGTTTTACTATTATTGTGCAAATTGACTTTGTCTTTCTGAAGATGACTGTGTAGATGTTTGTGTTTGTTTTTTTAATTTAACATCAATACTTTTAGTTTTACCATCTCGGATAACTGTTAATTTAATATGCTCTCCGGGTTTCTTATGTTCATATAAATAAGTTCTTAGATCAGTATCTTCTTTAACAGTTTTATTATCAACTTTTGTTATAATATCACCTTTTTTAAGGTTACTATCATGACTCACTTTAGCAACATAAACACCAGATTGACTATCGGTATTCATTTCTTTTCTGTATGATTCAGGGATATCTTGTAAATTGATTAATCCTATACCAATAGATGGACGTTCGATTTTCCCATGCTTAACTAATTGCTCAATTGTAACTTTTACTTCATTACTAGGAATAGCAAATCCAATTCCTTCGACTTGTTCAGATGCAATTTTCATTGAGTTGATACCAACTAAATTACCATTAATATCTACAAGTGCACCACCAGAATTACCTGGGTTGATCGCTGCATCAGTTTGAAGTACATTTACTTTTGTATTGCCACCAGTCGTATTAGCATCAATTGTGCGTTCATTTGCAGAAATAATACCAGATGTGACTGAATTTGCAAATTCTAAACCGAGTGGGTTACCCATTGCAAACACGCTATCTCCTGTTTGAACTTTTGATGAATTTGCAAAATCGATTGATTTGATACCTTTAGTATTATCTATTTTTAATACAGCAATGTCTGTAACAGCATCTTTGCCGACCAGTTTAGCTTTAACTTGTTTTGAATTGTGTAATTGTACTTTTATCTCAGATGCACCATCAATAACATGGTTATTTGTTACGATATAAGCAGAACCGTCACTAATTTGATAAATAACACCTGAACCTATACCAGCTTCTTCTGGTTTAGAAGTTTTTCCTTTTAATAAATCATCAAGGTTATTTGATTTTTGCATATTAATAACTCCAACAATAGCTGGAGAAACATCTTTAATCATCTCATGGACAGAATCATATTTATCACTTTTTCCATCTAATTGATTACCGCCTTTACTATTTGACGCTTCATTAACCGTTGCACCATCATGATTTAATACAGTTTGATTAAGTATCTTACCAATTCCAAGAACGAGTAAGGCACCAATAATACCTGCAATTAATGCAACTAAAATGGTTTTAAACCACGGAAACTTAGGTTTATTATATCGAGATGGTTGTTGTTGAGAATCATAAGATTGATTCGATTGTGTATAATCTGACATATTTGACCTCCAATTTTAATAATCTCTACTCTTAATTATGTAATTTTTTTCACAAAAACGCTAGTCTTCTGCTATCAGACTTTAGACTTATTTAGAAGTTATCTTGTTCATATTGCAGGTAAATGATAAAATCTATATGTTAAATAGAAAACTATATAAGTAGGTGTAACGATGTATAAAGTGATAAGTAGTATTTTATATTTTATTTTAGTTAAATTAGGCAAATCACTATTTGTTATTGGTAAAGAAAACATTCCCAAAGACAATAATTATGTTGTGACTTGTACACATGAAAGTTATAACGAGGTTATAATGTTAGGTATGGCAATTTATCCAAATCAAATTAACTATATGGCTAAGAAAGAATTATTTAGTAATAAATGGGGCGGGAAATTCCTGAGCTCATTAAATGCGTTTCCTGTTGATAGAGAAAACCCAGGTCCAAGTACATTGAAACGACCAATTAAATTACTAAAAGAAAATAAAACTGTAGGCATATTCCCAACAGGTCATAGAACATCAATGGAAGGTGCACCATTAAAAAGAGGTGCAGCTACAATAGCTATGTTAGGTAAAGCACCTATTTTACCAGCTGCATATGTAGGACCTAAAGCATTACATGGATTAGTGACTGGGCAAGCTTTACTTAAATTTGGAGAGCCAATTGATACAAGTGATATTCCTAAAGAGTTAAAGAGAAATGAAAAAGTAGAATATTTAACTAAAGAAATTGAACGTAGAACAACTGCGCTTCAAAAAGAATTAAATGAAATAGCTAAAAATTTATAGTAAAACAATAAAGGTTGGATAATGATTCAAGTACGAATAAATCATTATCCAACCTTTTAATTTTCAGTGATATTAATAAAATAAATAAGTACTAACAATTGTAAAACTAAACTTATTGTTTAATTTTCTCGAATTTATCTTCACTGTCTGGTTTATCATCAGGCGAGTCAATCGTATATATTGCCTTTTTACCCACTTTTAAATATCCTGTTTCTCCGCCTAAATTTGCTTTAGCTAAATTTTTATGGTCTTTATCATCTTTAATAGACCCTTCAAGTGACATACCGTCAATAGTGACTTTGAGTGATTCACCTTTAATCGTAATGATATCTCCATCACTATTTTGCCATTTTCCTTCAGCTTGTTTAGTAGGGCTACTAGAACATGCTACTAATAATATACTTAAAATTGAAATTAAAACTAAAAACTTTTTCACGTTGCACCATCCTCCTTAAATATTGACTTTATTTTATCAAACAAACAAAATGTTGTGTATAATACATTTTGTATAATTTATTTTAAATGAATTAATATAAAGTTAAATATTAAGCTATTTATAGATGTATTTAATATCTTTTTTTCGAATTAAAAAGAAAGATTTCAAAAAATCACTAATTAAATATCTTGAAAAGTTCATAATTAGAGCGTATTAGCAATTTTAATTATCTTCTTATTCTGATACAATATTTAAGGATAATAATTGATGTGACGGCATTTAAGAACGCTTTCATTAAATATTAACTATAAATAACGTTGAATTATATAGTTTTGGATATCAAATACATAATTGTTGTAATTCAATCGAAAAGGGGAGAATTGAATGTATAAATTTTTTCAGAACTTAGGTCGTTCATTAATGCTTCCTGTTGCTGTCTTACCTGCTGCAGCGATTATAGTAGGGATTGGTAACGCACTTAATGCATTACATGTTTTACCTCAAGTAGCTCTATTTTTTGTAGCAGTGGGTACAACTATTTTAGGGCAATTGGGAATACTATTTGCCATTGGTGTAGCAATTGGTATGGCTAAGAAAAATGATGTTGCCGTTGCACTTGCCGCAGCATTAGGTTTCTTTGTTGTTACACAAGTACTATCACCTAAAAATTTAGCACCTATTTTACATATGAAACAAAGTTCCATAGATTTATCATTTGAAAAAATGGATAATGCTAATGTTTTTGTAGGTATTATTATTGGTTTAATTGCAGCATATACCTATAATAAATTTAGTGACACTGAATTACCAGTTGCATTATCGTTCTTTAGTGGGAAACGTTTAGTTCCAATACTAACAGCCTTTTTCTGTACTTTCTTAGCAATTATATTATTATTTGTTTGGCCAGTTGTATATGGTGCAATCATGACATTTGGAACATGGATTGTAGGTATGGGGCCATTTGGAGCCTTTATATATGGTGTAGCGAATCGACTATTAATTCCAACTGGTCTACATCATGCATTAAACACTGTATTTTGGTTTGATACAATTGGCATTAATGATATCGGTAAATTCCAAACTGGTAAAGATGCTGTTCATGGTATAACAGGTCGATATCAAGCTGGTTTCTTCCCAATTATGATGTTTGGTATGCCAGCAGCGGCATTAGCGATGTATCATACTGCTAAAACTTCACAACAAAAGCAAGTTTATGGCTGGTTTTTAGGAAGTGCTATTGCTGCATTCTTCGTTGGTGTCACTGAACCTATTGAATTTGCGTTTATGTTTGTAGCACCTGTATTATATGTTATTCATGCTTTCTTAACAGGTCTATCACTATTTATTGCAGCACTTTTCCATTGGACAGCAGGATTCTCATTTAGCGCTGGTCTTATAGATTATCTATTATCATTAATTAATCCAGTATCTAATCATCCACTCATGTTACTAGTACAAGGTGTTGTATTCTTTATCTTATACTACGTCATCTTTAGATTTGTTATTCAAGTATTTAACTTAAATACTATTGGTCGTGGAGATAATGAATTAGCTGATCCAACAGACGAAGATGCTATTGAAAAAGAAAATGATAATGGTAAACCAACTAAAACAAGTAAATATACTAAGTCAGCTTCACAAATACTGGAAGGTTTAGGTGGTAGCCAAAATATTACTACCTTAACTAATTGCGCAACAAGACTAAGACTCGAACTTAAAGACAATTCAAACATTGATGAACAAAAAATCAAGAACGCTGGAGCTGTTGGTGTAACTAAAAGTGGTCAACATTCTACGCAAGTGATTATAGGTACACATGTTCAACAAGTAGCAGATGAAATTGAAAAACAAATGGAACAATAATATTAAAGTAGAGCAAATTCATTTTTGAATTTGCTCTATTTATTTTCACCATGTATATTATATAGTATCAGAATTTTCTGAAAGGGAGTAAGATAGATGAAGTCAGTTTTATTTGATGTTGATGGTGTATTTTTAAGTGAAGAAAGATGTTTTGATGTTTCGGCATTAACAGTATATGAATTGCTAATGGATAATAATTATTTAGGTTTGGATAATAACAATAATTTAAACCATCTTGATGATGACATAATTTCAAATGTAAGGTCTAACATCTTTGTGAATGATAAAGTATTGCATCAATTAAAATCATTAGGTCTTAATTCTAATTGGGATATGCTCTATATTGTATTTTGTCTACATTTTATTAAAATCTTAAAGCTACTGCCATTAGACAAGATTGAAAATGTATTACAAACAAAGTCTATAAAACCATCGCAATTACAATTAATAGGTCAGTCTATAACCAAAGATTATCAAATTGATTATAATTTACCACTTACTTTTTTAAATTCGGTTGATAGTGGGAAAGAGAATATTTTTGCATCTTTAAAGGAATTTGCTAAAAGTGAGCTTAGTGTGAGTAATGTATCACTATTTGAATTTAAAAGTTCATTATGGTATTTAACGCAATCTATATATCAAGAATGGTATTTAGGATCAACCCTATTCGAGACTGTTGAAGGTCAATTAGCATATAAAAGTGATAAGAATGGCTTTATACATCAAGAAATTGTCATTCGTCCAGTTGAAGAATTGCAAAGTTTGTTTAATGATTTGAAAAATGAAGGCTATCTTATTGCAATAGCAACAGGTCGACCTAGAACTGAAACGCTTGTGCCTTTTGAATCATTAGAATTGTTACCGTACTTCGACAATAATAATATTGTGACAGCAAGTGAAGTGATGAAGGCAGAGAATTTATATCCTAATTATAAGCCATTAGGTAAACCTAATCCTTTTAGTTATATTGCTACATTAAATGGTAATAAAGAAGAAGAATATTATAAATATGCTTCGGTACAGAATGATATTGTAAATAAAGAAGATGTTTTTATAGTAGGGGATTCTTTAGCAGATTTATTAAGTGCTAAGAAAATTGGTGCTACTTTTATAGGAACATTAACAGGATTAAAAGGTAAGCAAGCTAAATCAGAATTAGAGTCATATGAAGCGGATTATATTATTAATCATGTTGGTGAATTAAGACAAATTTTATTATAAAAATAAGCTACAGAATACATGAGTGATGTACTGGATACAACATTCATATATTTCTGTAGCTTTAATTATTTTAAGGTTTAAATCGTTAGCTTAGTACTTATAATTTTATTAAATGGTACGACTTGATTTAACTCTTCAATAATTTGTTGAGGTGCTTGTTGATCAATAGAGAGAATCATTAATGCCTGTCCACCTTCATCAGTTCTTCCTAAAGTCATTGACGCAATATTTATACCTTTAGAACCTAATAAGTTTCCAGTTTTACCTACAATACCAGGCTGGTCATTATGACATGTAACAATTTGATATTGATTAGGTTTAAAATCTAATGAGAAGTTATTAATTCTAACAATTCTAGGACCGAAACCGGCTAATACTGTACCACCGATTTTAATTGAATCTTTATCATTAGATAATGATAATTCAATATAATTACTGAAACCAGAATCATTTTTATTCTTTTCAATATTGTATGATACATCTTGTTTATTTAATAAAGCAAGGGCATTTATAATATTAACTTCATCTGCAAAATCTTCTTTTAATATATGAGTAACTATAGTTCTTGTAATTAGACTAGTATCTGCTTTTGCAACATCACCGTCATAAGTCATTGTAATTTTACTTGGTGCACCACTTAATAATTGTATTCCAAATTCTCCAAGTGTTGTAGCTAAAGATAAATAATCTTTAACGTTTTGATCTACGTTATTCAAATCCATCTTAGGTGCATTAACGGCATTTTTGACAGTACCATTTGTAAGAATATCTTTCATTTCATTAGAAACTGATATAGCTACTTTTTCTTGAGCTTCTACCGTTGAAGCTCCTAAATGAGGTGTCACTATAATATTATCGTGTTCAATTAGTGGTGAATCTGTAGGCGGTTCATGTTCAAAAACATCAATTGCTGCCCAAGAAATAAGTGACTGATCTAATGCATTTACAAGTGCTTGTTCATCAATAATACCGCCTCTTGCAACATTTATAATTTGTAAGTTTGGCTTAGCTTTTTTGAAAAATGCCTCTCCTACAATACCTTTCGTTTTAGGTGTAAGTGGCGTATGGACTGTGACAAAGTCGGCATTTTCAGCAATTTCGTCAACTGTTGCTAATTTAATGTCTAATGTTTTTGCTTTATCTTCGGTTAAATAAGGGTCAAAAGCTAAGATATTCATACCAAAACTTTGCGCACGTTTGGCTACACCTAAACCAATACGACCTGCACCAATAACACCTAATGTTTTGTTATATAATTCAGTACCACGAAAAGCTTTACGGTTCCATTCACCTGATTTTAAAGATTGATGCGCTTGAGGAATATTTCGAGCCATAGCTAAAATCATTGCGATTGAATGTTCGGTTGCAGATATTGTATTACCGTCTGGTGCATTGATTACTAAAATCCCTTTTAAAGTAGCTGAGTCGATGTCGATATTATCTACGCCCACGCCAGCTCTTGCAATTACTTTTAAGTTTGAAGCGGCTAGAATGATTTTATTCGTAACTTGTGTTTGACTGTGTACAATTAATCCTTCATATTCGGGAATAATATTGATTAAGTCATCTTCTGATAAATCGGTTTTTATATCAACTTCAAATTGTTCATCTTCCAATAAACTCTTTATACCCTCATTTGAAATAGGGTCGGACACTAAAATTTTATGACTCATGATGAATCACCTCCATGAATTTAGATATACCTGTTCCGATATAATTAGTTTTTCTTGCTTCAGTAAGGATTAGTTCTAAAGCTGATACGACGGATAATATATCAAATGGAGAAATCTTACCCATATGTCCTATTCTTAGGATTTTCCCTTTTAAATGTCCTTGTCCTCCGGCAATTGTAATATTAAATCGGGATTTAAGTTGGTTTTTAATTAATGATAGTTCATCTTTTGTATTAGGAATGAAAGCTGTGACAGTAGGGGAAGCTACATCATCATCATCAACTAATAATTTAAGGTTTAAGGCTGTTAAAGCAGCACGGAGAGCATCTCTTATAAGATAGTGTCTTTCAATAACATGGTTGAAGCCCTCATGTTTAACCAAATCAACATATGCATTAACGCCTCTAAATAGCGCAACATTAGGTGTAAAAGGCGTTGAGTGATTATTTGCTGAATCAATATATTTATTTAAATCAAGATAGAATCTAGGTGTAGTTACTTCGTTAAATCTTTGCTTTGCTCTATCATTATAAGCTACAAATGCCAATCCAGGAGGTAGCATAATAGCTTTCTGACTACCTGAAACTAAGACATCTATATTGTCTTTGACTAAATCTACTTCAACAGCTCCAATACAGCTAACGCCATCCACTACAAAAAAGATATCTTTATCATATGTTTTAAGTGATTTTCCTAGTTTATGGATAGGGTGTAAAACGCCAGTTGATGTTTCACAAAATTGAGAGAACACAGCTGTTATTTTTACATTTAGTGATTTGATATAGTCTATAAACTGGTCAACATTAACTGATTTTCCCCAAGTAACCTCAAAGACGTGCACATTGCTATAATACGTTTCAGCTATTTGTTTGAACCGATTACCAAATGCACCTGAAACTATAATGACAATATGATCGTCAGGGTTAGCGATATTTAACATACTTGCTTCAAGTACGCTTGTACCACTTGAAGTTAATATTAAAATATCGTTTTGTGCGCCAAATATCGGTTTTAAGCCGCTAAATGCTTCTTCAGCAATCGTCTCAAAATCGGGAGAACGATGACCTACCATAGGTAATTGAATTTGAGCCATAATTTCATCAGGTACAGGGGTTGGTCCAGGTGTAAGTAAAAGGGGTTGATAATAATGCATAAAATATTCCTCCAACTGTAAGATTTAATTATTTTAACAAATATTCTGAAAATTTAAAAGATAAAATTAAAAGCTACCAGTCCGATTATTATTAATCACAAAAGAACTGATAGCTAGAATGTATTATTTAATTGTTGGTTTAATATGTACAGCAACGTTATTGCGAATTGAGTTAGAGATCATACAGTTATTGTCAGCAATTTTTAACAATTTAGGTAATCGATTTTCAAGACTTTCTCTATTATGTGGTGCAACTTCGATTTCAGGATAATGCGTAATGGAATCCATTCTGAATTTAGCATTTTCAAATATAGCAGTGCCTATAGATGATTGTGTTATAGAAATATCATCGTAACCTGCTCTTTCAAGTGTAGCTGCTAATGAAATAATGTAACATGAAGAGGCAGCACTAACTAATAATTCGTCTGGATTCGTACCGACACCATTTCCGCCAAGTGTACTAGGTATAGATATTTGCTCATTAATAATATCTCCTGTAACGTTGCCAACTTCATTTCTACCACCATGCCATTTTGTTTGAACTTTAAAATCATGTTGAACCATTTAAATTGACCTCCTGTGTCATTATGGTAACTTAAGTTTAGAATATATCTAAACAAATTAAAAGAAAGGTGACTCTCATGACAATTGAACGACCAAACCAATCATTCAAATTAATCGCGCATAGAGGATTACCTAAAGATTATCCAGAAAATACATTGATTGGGTATCAACATGCGTTAGATTTACCGATTGATATGTTAGAAATTGATTTGCATTATACTAAAGATAACAAACTAGTTGTAATTCATGATGATACAATTGATCGTACTTCTAATGGAAAGGGAAAAGTAAAAGATTATACACTAGATGAGTTAAGACAATTTGATTTCGGATCAAATCATGATGGTCAACCGAATCATGTACAGATTCCCACATTTGATGAAGTGCTACAATTACATTCAAATAGTTCTAAAACATTACTTATTGAAATTAAAAAGCCAAGTCAATACCCAGGTATTGAAACAATGATTGTAGACAAACTTAAAGAATATAAAGTTCCAACTAAAAAAGTGATTTTACAATCATTTGATTTTAATAGTGTGAAAAAACTTTCAGATATGAAAATAGAATATGAATTAGGAGTATTAATTAGTAAGAAAAAATATTGGTATAAGTTACCTAACTTTAAAGAAATCGCTCAAGTAGCCAATTATGTAAATCCTAACTTTAGTCTCGTAAATAAACATTTTATGGACAAAGCACATAGCGAATATTTAAAGGTTATGCCTTATACAGTTAATGAGACGAAAGATGCAAATCATCTTATCAACTTAAAAGTGGATGGCATTATAACAGATATACCAGATAAATTGTAAATAGAAGAGGAGAAACAAACGTAACGTTAGTTTCTCCTTTTTTAAAGATTAAAAGATATAAAAAAACACCCAATCTCCAAATGGAAATTGGGTGGAAAATATAAACCAATTATCTTGAGTAGTACTCAACGATTAATTGTTCATTTATTTCAGCTGGTAACTCGCTACGTTCAGGGAAACGAACGAAAGTTCCTTTTAAGTTGTCAGCATCAAAGTTTAAATATTCAGGTACGAAGTTGTTGATTTCAACAGACTCAGTAATGATATCTAATTTTTGTGATTTTTCACGAACGCTGATTTCTTGACCAGGTTTTAATGAATATGATGGGATGTCTACGCGACGGCCATCAACTTCAATGTGACCATGGTTAACTAATTGACGTGCTTGACGACGAGTACGTGCTAAACCTAATGAATAAACTACTGCGTCTAAACGACTTGCAAGTAAAATCATGAAGTTTTCACCGTGTACACCGTATTGTTTAGCAGCGATGTCAAAAGTGTTACGGAATTGACGTTCTGTCATTCCATATAAATAACGTAATTTTTGTTTTTCACGTAATTGTAAACCATATTCTGATAATTTTTTACGTTGGTTTGGACCATGTTGTCCTGGTGCGTAAGGACGTTTTTCTAATTCTTTACCTGTACCGCTTAATGAAATACCTAAGCGACGAGATTTTTTCCAGTTTGAACCTCTGAATCGAGCCATAATAAGACTCCTCCTTTTTCTTTTTTGTTGTTATGAATAAACAAAAAAGAGTGTTATATGCTTATTAAGATATGTTGTTTTATGTGTCTTCACCTTATAGCGACAGTTACACGACACGTCCACATTGGGAACAACATAGCGCTCAATAATATACAACTGCTATTTTCGTTAATTCACACAAATTTCATTGTACCAGTTTATATAGAAGAGTCAATACTTTTATACTAAATTAGTTATATTTGATTTTCTATAATCGAAACGATTTTTTCCAATCCTATTCTATCTTGATCATTAAATCTATTTTTTATTGGCGCATCAATATCTAAAACGCCTATAATTTTACCATCCTTATGAATTGGTACAACAATTTCTGAATTACTATTTGCATCACAAGCAATGTGACCTGGAAATTGATGGACATCTTTCACAACTTGTGTTTCATTAGTAGAGACTGCAGTTCCGCATACACCTTTTCCGATTTGAATGTGGACACAAGCAGGATGACCTTGAAAAGGACCTAAGATAAGTTCGTTTTCCTCTATTAAATAGAAGCCGACCCAATTAATTTTATCCATATTGTCATTAATAAGCGCAGAGGCATTACTTAATATAGCAATTAAATTAGTTTCATCTTCTATTAGACTAGAGAGCTGTTTTTGTAATAAGTCATAATTTGTATTTTTAATGTCTATCATAACCTGTCCCCTTAAATAATATTTTACAATAGTATAAGGTGTTTAAAATATTCTATCAATAAATACATTTTCTGATTTAATGAAACGATAAATTACGTTATAATAATGAATGATAACATAGGAGGAGAAGTACATATGGTGTTATATATCATTTTAGCAATAATTGTTATTATACTGATTGCTGTAGGTATAATGTTTTATTTGCGCTCGAACAAACGACAGCTCATTGAAAAGGCTGAAGAACGTAAAGTTGAAATTGAAACTCTACCTTTTGACCAAAACATTAAAAAATTATCAAGCTTAAACTTGAAAGGTGAAACTAAAACTAAATACGACGCAATGAAAAAAGACAACTTAGAAAATACTAATAATTACTTAGCTCCTGTTGAGGAAAAAATTCACAATGCTGAGGAGTTATTAGATAAGTTTAATTTTTCAGGTGCTCAAGCTGAAATCGATGATGCTCACGAATTAATGGATCAATATGAAGCTAGTTATAATAACCAAGTTTCACAAGTAGATGAGATTTTAGCACTACATAAAGATAATGAATCGTTATATGAAAAGTGCAAAGTTGATCATCGTGAAATGAAAAGGGATATTTTAGCTAATCGTCATCAATATGGTGAAGCTGCAAATCCATTGGAAACAGAAATTGAAAATTTTGAACCTAAATTATCTCAATATGAAGTATTAAAAGCTGATGGCAATTATGTGCAAGCACACAATCATATTTCAGCATTACATGAAGAGATGCAAAGTTTAAAAGAATATATGGAAGAAATTCCAGAATTAATCCGTGAAGCACAAAAAGAATTACCTGGTCAATTCCAAGACTTGAAATATGGTTGCAGAGATCTAAAAGTAGAAGGATACGATTTAGACCATGTCAAAGTTGATGGAACAGTTCAAAGCTTGAAAACAGAATTAAGTTTTGTTGAACCTATGATTAGTAGATTAGAATTAAACGAAGCAAATGATAAACTTGAATATATCAATGATAAATTAGATGAAATGTATGATTTAATTGAACATGAAGTTAAGGCTAAAAATGAAGTAGAAGAAACTAAAGATGTTATCACTGATGATTTATTTAAAGCCAAAGACATGAATTATACATTGAAAACAGAAATTGAATATGTTCGTGAAAATTATTATATTAATGAATCAGATGTTCAAAGCGTAAGACAATTTGAAAATGAAATTCAAAATCTTATCTCTGTATATGATGAAATTCTTAAAGAAATGTCTAAATCTGCAGTTCGCTATAGTGAAGTACAAGATAATTTACAATATCTAGAAGATCACGTGAGCGTTATTAATGAAAAACAAGATAAACTACAAAATCATTTAATTCAATTACGTGAAGATGAAGCAGAAGCTGAAGATAATTTAATTCGCGTACAATCTAAAAAAGAAGAAGTTTATCGCCGATTACTTGCTTCTAACTTGCCAAGTGTTCCGGAAAGATTCATTATTATGAAAAATGAAATAGATTATGAAGTTCGTGAAGTAGATGAACAATTTAGTGATAGACCAATACATGTAAAACAATTAAAAGACAAAGTTGCTAAAATTGTTATTCAGATGAACACATTTGAAGATGAAGCTAATGATGTATTAGTTAATGCAGTTTACGCTGAAAAACTAATCCAATACGGTAATAGATATCGTAAAGATTACCAAAGCATTGATAAAAGCTTAAACGAAGCGGAACGTTTATTTAAAAACAACCGTTACAAACGTTCAATCGAAATTTCAGAACAAGCACTTGAAAGTGTAGAACCAGGAATTACTAAGCATATTGAAGAACAAGTAATTAAAGAATAATTGATATTAATTAATAGAGACATGATTTCCATATAATTGGAAGTCATGTCTTTTATTTTTATAAAAAAATAGTATAATGCTTGAGTATGCTTATTTAGAATATTAAATGGTAAAATACCTCAATAATACATAATAATTATTAATATAAATAAACGAGATAAAACGCTATAAAAAATAGAAATGATTATCCTAAATGTTTAGATTAAACTTAAAAATTTTCAAGAAAGAGAAGTGTTATCAATGATTTATTTAGATAATGCAGCTACTACAAAAGTTGATTCAAGTGTAATGAATTCTTTTGTGAAAGTTAATGAATCACTTTATTTCAATCCCAATAGTCCTCATCAAGCAGGTCTTCAAGCTGAAAAACTATTACAACAAGCAAAAGAGCAAATCAATCAAGCACTTAAATTAAATCATTTATATGATATTATTTTCACAAGTGGTGCAACTGAATCGAACAATATGGCTTTGAAAGGTATAGCTTATCGTAAAAAAGATACTGCTAATGAAATTATCACGTCAGTATTAGAGCATCCTTCTGTATTAGAAGTTGTAAGATATTTAGCTGAAAAAGAAGGATTCATATTAAAATATGTCAATGTTAAACCTAATGGACAAATAGATATTGAACATTTCAAAGCATTGATGAATGATCGTGTAGGGCTTGTAACATGTATGTATGTGAATAATATTATGGGACAAATTCAACCTATTAAACAAATTGTAAACATATTAAAAGAATATCCGAAAGCTCATTTTCACGTTGATGCCGTACAAGCACTAGGAAAAATCCCGTTAAATATAGACGGAATTGATAGTTTAAGTTTAAGTGGGCACAAATTTAACGGACTTAAAGGGCAAGGTTTATTAATTACTAGAACAGCTCATAATCTCGAACCAATTATTCATGGCGGTGGACAAGAATTTGGTGTTCGTAGCGGCACAGTCAATTTACCGATGGCGGTATCAATGGTTAAAGCAATCAATCAAGCTGTTCAACAAACTGAACAATTAAACCAAACATTATCTTCTTATCAACAACAAATAAGAGAAATGGTTGAAACTTATCCTGGTGTGAAAATAAACTCTCCAGAAGATGCAGCGCCACAAATCATTAATATAGGTTTCCCTGGTGTAAAAGGCGAAGTATTAGTTAATGCATTTTCTAAACAAGATATAATGGTTTCTACTACGAGTGCATGTTCCTCTAAAAGAGGAAAACTGAATGAAGTATTATTAGCTATGGGAATACCGGAAAAACAAATCGAAGGCAGTATCCGATTATCAATGGGTCAAACTACCACACAAGCTGATATTGATACATTTAAAGAAAAATTTGAACTAATATATAAAGAAATCAAGGAGTTGTTGAAATAATGAAATACGACCATTTAATCGTAAGATATGGTGAGTTAACGCTTAAAGGTTCTAACCGTAAAAAGTTTGTTAACCAATTAAAAACCAATGTGACTAGAGCGTTAAAACCTCTAGAAGGATTTCATATCAAAGGTAAAAGAGACCGTATGTATATTGAATTATCAGATGAAGCTGATATTGATGAAATCATTGACCGTTTATCAAAAGTATATGGTATCAAATCAATCAGTCCAGTATTAAAAACAGAAAAAAATGATCAAGCAATTGCTGAAGTAGCTGTTCGTTTAGCACAATCATTTGAAAAAGGTTCTACATTTAAAATTGACGTCAAAAGATCTGATAAATCGTACCACAAAGACACTTATGAATTACAACGTGAAATTGGTGGCGAAGTATTAAAAAATGTTGAAGGTTTAACAGTAGATGTTAAACGTCCACAACATGAAATTCGAGTAGAAGTTCGATTAGATGCGATTTATTTATATGTAGATGTTATACAAGGATCAGGTGGTTTACCTGTAGGTACTGGTGGTAAGACGTTATTGATGCTATCAGGAGGTATAGATTCACCTGTTGCTGGTATGGAAGTTATGAAACGTGGCGTAACTATTGAAGCCATTCATTTCCATAGTCCACCATTCACAAGTGAAAAGGCTAAGGAAAAAGTCATTGAATTAACACGTATTTTATCAGAACGTGTGGGTCCAATTAAGTTGCATATTGTACCTTTTACTGAATTACAGAAGCAAATTAATAAATCAGTTCATCCAAGATATACAATGACATCTACAAGACGTTTGATGATGAGAGTGGCTGATCAATTAGTTCATAAAATTGGTGCGTTGGGTATTGTAAACGGTGAAAACTTAGGTCAAGTGGCTAGTCAAACATTAAATAGTATGTATGCCATAAACCATGTTACGTCAACACCGGTGTTACGACCATTGTTAACACTTGATAAAGAAGACATTGTTAAAAAAGCAAAAGACATTGGTACGTTTGAGGTGTCTATACAACCATATGAAGATTGTTGTACGATTTTCACACCTAAAAATCCTGTTACAGAACCTGATTTTGATAAAGTTGTAGAATATGAAAGTGTATTTAATTTCGATGATATGGTTGACGAAGCAGTTGAAAATATTGAAATGATAACTATAGATAAAAATTATAAATCTGAAAAAGATAAAACAACTGATGCTTTAATTGAAGGTTTGTTTTAATAGATTAGCGTAAAGGGGTCATGTCATGGGATGGGATGTATACGTTATATTAATCATAGTTTTATTTGGCTTTTTAGCTGCATTTATTGATTCGGTTGTAGGCGGTGGAGGTTTAATTTCAACCCCTGCACTATTAGCAATAGGGCTACCACCTGCAGTTGCATTAGGTACAAATAAATTAGCTAGTTCTTTTGGAACACTAACGAGTACAATAAAATTCGTTAGGTCAGGCAATGTAGATTTAAAGATTGTAGCGAAATTATTTCCTTTTGTACTTGTGGCTTCAGTTGGCGGGGCATATTTAGCAACAATGCTTCCTGCACAATTGCTAAAACCATTAATCATAGTCGCTTTGTCATTGGTATTTATATATACGCTTGTTAAAAAGGACTGGGGATCAGTACGTACCTTTACTTCTTTTACACCTATAAAAGCAACTATGTTTGTTATTGCTTATCTCATCATTGGTTTTTATGATGGATTTATTGGTGGTGGCACAGGCTCTTTTATGTTATTTGTATTACTTATGTTTGGTTTTGATTTTTTAAGTGCTGCAGGTAATGCTAAAGTACTTAATTTTGCATCGAACATAGGTGCACTTATATTATTTATGTCATTAGGACAAGTAAATTATTTTTATGGAATGATTATGGCGATAAGTATGATAGTAGGTTCATATGTTGGAGCCCAATTTGCAATAAGTAAAGGCGTAGGTTACGTAAAAGTGTTATTTATAATCGTTACAGCAGTTTTAATTGTTAAAAATGCATATGATTATATTATACATCTGCTTACAAATTAAATAACTATAATAAAGCAAATCAAGGATGGTATTAATGCACATTGTATTAAAATATCTTTTGATTTGCTTTTTTATTTTCAATAAAATAAGTGGGGATAAGATATTCATGATTAACACACGTAATGACACGGATAAATTTTAAAAATATAAAAGTTTAAAATTGAATTTAGTCTTACTGTTATCGTATGATATAAATGTATGAAAATTATTTATAGGAGGTCATAACAATGACTGAAATTACTTTTAGTAACAATCCAGTAACATTATCAGGACAACAAGTGAATGTAGGAGATATTGCACCTGATTTTACAGTATTAGATAATGATTTAAATCAAAAATCATTAGATGACTATGCTAATAAGAAAAAATTAATTAGTGTTGTACCATCAATTGATACAGGTGTATGTGACCAACAAACTCGTAAATTCAACGAAGAAGCTTCACAAGAAGATGGTGTTGTATTAACAATTTCAGTTGACCTACCATTTGCACAAAAAAGATGGTGCGCTTCTAATGGTTTAGAAAATGTTGTTACATTAAGCGACCATAGAGACTTATCATTTGGTGAGAACTTTGGTGTAGTAATGGAAGGAATGAGATTATTAGCTCGTTCTGTATTCGTACTAGATCAAGATAATAAAGTGGTTTATAAAGAAATTGTGAGTGAAGGAACAAACTTCCCAGATTTTGATAAAGCTTTAGAAGCATATAAAAATTTATAAGAATTAAATTTTAGATACCGATTTGAATAGTAAGTGCCCATCTTTTTAAAAGTGATAAAATGATAAAATATTGATTTTCACTATCGAAATGATGGGCACTTTTTATAGAGAGGGAATTAAAATGACTGAAGAAAATACGATTATGGAAAAGTTATTCCAGCACTTAGATGAAAAAGCTAAAACTTTAAATCAAGAAAATGGGCAAAGTTTTATAGAAAATCTAGGTTTAGCTATGGAAGACGTTTATACAAGCCAACGAGAAATGTTGGAACAAGCAACATTGCAAGATCGAAGAAAAGCTTTCCAATTTGCATATTTAAGTTTAATGCAAGAGGAAAATATTCAAGCGAACCATCAAATCACACCAGATTCTATTGGACTTATTTTAGGATTCTTGGTACAACGATTTACGCAAAATAAAGAAGAGATGCATGTTGTCGATATTGCTAGTGGTGCTGGACATTTAAGTGCGGCTGTTAAAGAAGTATTAACCGATAAAACAATTATGCATCATCTTATAGAAGTGGATCCTGTATTATCAAGAGTTAGTGTGCATTTAGCAAATTATCTTGAAATCCCGTTTGATGTTTACCCACAAGACGCTATTATGCCATTACCACTAGAAGAAGCAGATATCATTATTGGTGACTTACCAATTGGGTATTATCCAGTTGACGAACGTAGAAAAGAAATGAAATTAGGTTTCGAAGAGGGACATAGTTACTCACACTATTTACTTATTGAACAAGCTGTAAATGCATTAAAAGGGGCAGGATATGCATTTTTAGTTGTTCCAAGTGAATTATTTTCAGGAGAACATGTGAAACAGTTAGAAAAATTCATTACTACAGAAACAGAGATGCAAGCATTTCTTAATTTACCATCAACATTATTTAAAAATGAGAAAGCTCGTAAATCTATATTGATTTTACAAAAGAAAGAAACTGGTGTTACAAAACCAGTTGAAGTATTTTTAGCTAATATACCTGATTTCAAAAATCCACAACAATTCCAAGGTTTTATGTCTGAATTAAATCAGTGGATGGACACAAATCATACAAAAAAATAATCTGTAACAGTATAGAATTCAAACTGTGTTAATGATAAAATAAACTATGAAAAATATAATTAAACAAACGATGGAGGACAAAATATTATGTCAAAATTAATTTTGGCGATTAATGCTGGTAGCTCTTCTTTGAAGTTCCAGCTTATTAGAATGCCTGAAGAAAAAACAGTTACCAAAGGCGTTGTTGAAAGAATTGGTATGAAAGATTCAATTTTTACAATCTTAGTTGAAGGGGAAAAACTAACCGAAGTCAAAGATATCAAAGACCATGAAGAAGCGGTAGATATTATGTTGGCGAAATTCAAAGAACATAATATTATTCAAGATATCTATGAAATTCAAGGAACAGGACATCGAGTTGTACACGGTGGCGAAACATTTCCTTCATCAGCTGTAGTAACTGACGAAGTTGAAGAACAAATTGAGGCATTGAGTGAGCTAGCACCATTGCATAACCCAGCTAACTTGATGGGTATTAGAGCATTTAGAAAGCTTTTACCAGAAATACCACATGTAGCGGTTTTCGATACATCATTCCACCAAACTATGCCTGAACAGGCTTATTTATATAGTTTACCTTATCGTTATTATGAAGATTACGGAATTCGTAAATATGGTTTCCATGGTACTAGTCATAAATATGTTTCACGTCGTGCAGCAGAAATCTTAGGTAAACCAATTGAAGATTTACGCATTATTTCATGTCATATTGGTAATGGTGCATCAGTTGCTGCGATAGATGGAGGAGAATCAATTGATACTTCAATGGGATTCACTCCATTAGCAGGAGTAACTATGGGTACACGTTCAGGTAACCTTGACCCAGCGTTAATTCCATATATTATGGAGAAAACTGGTAAAAATGCTGATGAAGTGTTAAATATTCTTAATAAAGAGTCTGGATTATTAGGATTAACAGGTACTTCAAGTGACTTACGTGATTTAACAGAAGAAGCTAAACATGGACGTCATAGATCACGTGTTGCATTAGATTTATTCGCTTCAAAAATCCATAAATATATCGGTTCTTATGCAGCAAGAATGCATGGCGTAGATGTAATTGTGTTTACTGCTGGTATAGGTGAAAACTCACATATCATTCGTGGTAAAGTGTTAGAAGGACTAGAGTTTATGGGCGTTTATTGGGATCCTAAGAAAAATGAAAATCTTCATGGTGAAGAAGGCGAAATCAATTACCCACATTCACCTGTTAAAGTACTCGTTGTACCAACAGATGAAGAAGTTATGATTTCAAGAGACGTAGTTAAATATGGTGGCTTATCTGTAGAAGAAGAATCATCAGAAAATGCTGAGTCAAAATAAAAAATTAAGTGTAACTAAAAATACCACTATCTAAAGTTAGATAGTGGTATTTTTTCTAACTAATGTTCTTTTTCAGCGTATTTAACTATAAAACAAATAAAAAACTCACCTTAATTAAAAGGTGAGTCTATATAACCTAAACTAATATTAATTAGAATATCTTTCACGTAATTGTGGAGTTGCAACTTGTGGTTGGAAGTCATTTGGAATTTCTTCTGTTCTTACAACTAAAACATCACAAGGTGCGTGTCTAACGATAGCTTCAGAAACAGAACCAACGATGAATCGTTCAACTGCATTAAGACCTGAAGTACCACTCATAATTAAGTCAGCACCAACTTCTGGTGCAATTTTTTTAGGGATAATCGCTTTAGGTGAACCAAATTCTAAACGCGTTTCAACGTTTGTAACACCAGCATTTGCTGCAACTTCTTTGTAACCTTTTAATAATTCTTCAGAGAAGTGTTTAGATTTTTCAGTAAATTGAGCATCATATACCTCATAAGAAGAATATGTTCTAGAGTCAATAACATTAACAATTGTAAGTTTTGCGTCGTTACGTTTAGCAACCCCAACTGCTTTGTTAAAGGCCCATTCTGCTTCGTGTGAACCGTCGACTGCGATTAAAATATTTTTGTAAGTAATCATAGTCAGTACCCCTTTCGTCTTTATCTTAATTTTATTTTAACATACTTTTCAGAATTTTTAACTCGAAAAATTAACAATTTTGTGTATTTTTGTAGGCGCTTTCATTTGAGTTTTAGTAGTGTTTAGGGTTAATATGATAGTCGAGGTGTGAGGAATGAAAATAGGTATTCCTAAAGAGATAAAAAATAATGAAAACAGAGTGAGTCTATCACCAAGTGGTGTACATGCATTGGTTGAACAAGGACACACTGTATTAGTTGAAACAAATGCTGGAATGGGCTCTTACTTTGAAGACATAGATTACAAAGAAGCAGGGGCTGACATCGTTTCAGAGGCTTCTCAAGTTTGGGATGTTGATATGGTTGTTAAAGTAAAAGAACCATTAGAAGAAGAATATCAATATTTCAAAGAAGGACTCATTTTATTCACTTATCTACACTTGGCTAATGAAGAAAAATTAACAAAAGCGCTTGTAGATAACAAAGTGATTGGTATTGCGTATGAAACAGTACAATTACCTGATCGCTCATTACCTTTATTAAGTCCAATGAGTGAAGTTGCTGGAAGAATGGCAACTCAAATTGGCGCTGAATTTTTACAAAAATTTAATGGTGGTATGGGAATTTTACTTGGTGGCTTACCAGGTGTTCCTAAAGGAAAAGTAACAATTATCGGTGGCGGTCAAGCTGGCACAAATGCTGCTAAAATAGCATTAGGTTTAGGTGCAGATGTCACTGTTTTAGATGTGAATCCTAAAAGATTACAAGAATTAGACGATCAATTTAATGGTAGAATTCATACTATTATGTCTAATCCTTTAAATATTGAAACATATGTTAAGGAAAGTGATTTAGTGATTGGTGCAGTATTAATTCCAGGAGCTAAAGCACCTAATCTTGTAACTGAAGATATGATTAAAGAAATGAAAAATGGTTCAGTGATCGTTGATATTGCAATCGACCAAGGCGGAATTTTTGAAACAACTGATAAAATCTCAACTCACGATGATCCGACTTATATTAAACATGGTGTTGTTCACTATGCTGTTGCCAATATGCCAGGGGCAGTACCTCGAACATCAACTTTAGCACTTAATAATGCAACATTACCGTTTGCTCAAACATTAGCTAATAAAGGCTATAAAGAAGCATTTAAATCAAATCATGCATTATCATTAGGTTTAAACACATATAAAGGTCATGTTACACATCAAGGTGTAGCAGAAGCGTTTGATATGCCTTATACTTCTGTAGAAGATGCATTAAAATCATAATTTATAATTAAATAAAAATGATATATAAATAATCCCTCAAATGGAGAATCATTTGAGGGATTATTATTGTTATTGTGAACAATAATTATTTTGTGTAATGCGTTAAAATTTCACAACCATTTTCAGTAACTAAAATATCATCTTCGATACGCACACCGGCTACACCCGGAACATAAATACCAGGTTCAATAGTAATCACCATACCCGCTTCTAAAATATTATCATTAGTACTAGAAACATCTTGATATTCATGTTCTTCAAGTCCTAAACCATGTCCAAGACGATGAGGGAAGTACTGTCCATAACCTGCATTATCAATAATATCTCTAGCGATTTTATCTATATCTTTTAATTTAACGCCTGGACGAATTGCAGCTATCGCAGATTCCTCTGCATCTAATACAATGTTGTATATATCTAAAGCTTCTTTAGAAGGTGTTCCAAATTGTACCGTTCTAGTCATATCACTACAATAATGCTCATAAATAACGCCTAAATCGAAAAGAACAAGTTCATTATTTTGCAGTTTACGATTACCAGGTACACCATGAGGAGATGCGGCATGATCACCAAATAAAACCATAGTATCGAAACTCATTTCATTTACGCCATATTTCTTAATTTCGTTTTCAATATGGTTAACGACTTCTCTTTCGCTAATGCCTTCTTTTAAATAAGCAACGCCTATTTCAATACATTTGTCCGCAAGATTAACAGCATGTTTTATTTTCTTAATTTCATCAATAGATTTAATATTTCTTAAATCTTTAATAACTTGATCTATATCGCCATAATGCTCTATTTGAAATGCATTCGTCAATTCACGTTGACGTTTTACTGTTAAATGTTCACTTTCTATAAGTATTTGTTTAAATGATTGTTGGTATAAATCAAACGGATTTTCTGTATCTAAATATCCTATAATTTTTCCTTCATAAGGTGACTGTTTAACTTCTTCAACTTCCATTTTAGGGCAAAATAAAACAGTTTCACCATTTGATTGAATTAACAGTGCAAATAATCTTTCATGTGGTTCACTACGGTAACCAGTAAAGTAATATATATTTAAGGGTGTAGTAATCCATGCAGCATCTACATTTTCTTTTTGTAAATAATTGACGATATCATTAATTTTTGACATGAAATTGACCTCCTATACAAGATTAAGTTAATTTTATTCCAAATAATCATATATTTCAAAGTTTCATATTATTAAATACCAAACGTGTTATAAAAATGGTGAGCTAGGGTATAATAAATACATAATTATTTAGGAGGGCTATAATAATGAAACTATCATTTCATGGTCAATCAACAATTTATTTTGAAGGCAACGGTAAGAAAGTAATCGTAGATCCATTTATATCAGGTAATGATAAATGTGATTTAGATGAACAAAGATTAGCAGTTGATTATATTATTTTAACGCATGGTCACGAAGATCATTTTGGCGATGTTGTAGAATTAGCTAATAGAAATCACGCTACAGTGATAGGTAGTGCAGAAATAGCTGGATATTTATCTACTTATTATGGTGTCGAAAATGTACGTGGAATGAACATTGGCGGTAAAGCTGAATTAGATTTCGGTAGCGTTAAATATGTTCAAGCATTCCATAGTTCTAGTTATACACATGAAAATGGTATTCCAGTATATCTTGGTATGCCAATGGGTATTGTTATTGAAGCAGAAGGTAAAACAATTTATCATACTGGTGACACAGGATTATTCAGCGATATGGAATTAATAGCTAAACGTCATCCAGTTGATGTATGTTTCGTTCCAATCGGTGACAACTTTACTATGGGTATAGATGATGCAGCATATGCAGTTAATGAATTTATTAAACCAAGTATCTCAGTTCCTGTACACTACAATACTTTCCCATTAATTGAACAAGATCCTCAACAATTTAAAGACGCTGTAAATGTTGGTGAAGTTCAAATATTAGAACCTGGTCAAGAAGTTCAATTTTAATTATAGATATAAAAACATCCTTGGTATGAGTGCCAAGGATGTTTTATAGTATGACGTTATTAATTACGCATTTATATTGAAATAAATATTAGCTAATCAATACATGTTATTTAACGATAAGTACTGGGACAGTTGCACGTTTAGCAACTTTGTGACTTACGCTACCAAGTACAAATTTTTTCTTTTCTTCTGCTTTGCGGTTACTAACGACAACAATGTCATACTTACCACTGTTAGCATGTTTTACTAGTTCTTCTTTTGCATTACCACGTACAATGATTTGATCATAATCAATACCATAATCTTCTAAAATGTGACGTGTTTTTTCTAAACGTTTGCTACGTTCTTCAGTGATTTTATCCAAATGCACACCAGCTTTAATTGACGCTTGAGCATCTTGTTCATTGATGGCATTTAAAATAGTTACAACAGTATCATCACCTGCAAGTTTAGAAACAGCTTCTAAAGCTTTTTCATTTTTAATATGAGTATCTACACCTAATAATATATTTTTATACATAAGTCTATCCCTCCTTATCTCCATTCTAATAAAAATAGGGGAATATTTCCATTTAAATTAAAAGTAATTTTAATAAAATTATCTTTTCACAAAAGATGTTAATTTATAATAGAAGTTTTATAAATTCGAAAGTGCGCTTCAATGATTTTTTCTCGTTAAAAAGTTATAATAAGCATAACATTGTTCTAAGAAGAGGTAACGTTATGACTAAACATGAACAAATTTTAAAACACATTGAATCGCTAGCAATCGGTTCGAAAATCTCAGTAAGAAAAATAGCGAAAGATTTAACTGTTTCAGAGGGTACAGCTTATAGAGCTATTAAAGATGCGGGCCAACTTGGATTAGTAACAACAATAGATAGAGTTGGTACAGTTAGAATTGAAAAGCGAAATCGTGATGAAATTGATAATTTAACTTTTAATGAAATTGCTAATATTATTGAAGGTCAAATTATTGCAGGTAAAAACGGTATTAATAAAACAGTCTCAAATTTTGCAATTGGTGCTATGGAGTTAAAGGACATATTAAGATATATTGGCCCACAAACATTACTCATTATTGGAAACCGTGAACAAGTTCAGCTTGAAGTGATGAAAAGAGGAACAGCAATATTAATTACTGGCGGATTTTATCCAAGTAAAGAAGTGATAAAATATGCTGACGAACATGATTTACCTATTCTTTCTTCTAGCTACGATACATTTTTAGTTGCAAATATTATTAACCGTGCGATGTTTAATCAAAAAATTCGTAAAGAAATCTTAGTAGTTGAAGATATTGTTAAGCCTATTAATGAGCTTTCAGTTTTAATGAACTCTATGACTTTACAAGACTATAAACAAATTGCAAATGAAACAGGACATACACGTTTTCCAGTTGTGAATAATGATTATAAACTAGTTGGTATTGTCACTAGTAGAGAAATGATAAATATGAATGAAAATGATTTAATTGAAGACGTTATGACTAAAAATCCAATTAGTGTTAAGTTATCAAATACTGTGGCTAGTTGTGCACACTTATTAATTTGGGAAGGTATTGAACTCTTACCAGTTACAGATAATAATAAAAAAGCAGTTGGTGTTATAAATAGGCAAGATGTTTTAAAATCTATGCAATTATTAGGACGACAACCTCAAATTGGTGAGACGATTAACGATCAAATTGCGAAACATATTACAATTAACCATGACAGTATTCAGACGGATGTGTCGCCGCTATTAACTAATCATTATGGCACACTAAGTAAAGCCGTATTTGTCGGTATTATAGAAGAAACTTTACGTCATGAAATGAGAAAGTATAAAAAAGGCAATGTCATGATTGAAAGTTTGAATATTATTTATTTAAAAACTGTGCCAATTGAAACTGGTATCGATGTTGAGTACGAAATGCTAGATGTGGGAAGATATTTTGCTAAATTAGAAGTTACAATGTTTTGTCAAAATGAAAAAGTTGCTAATGCATCAGTCATTTGTCAAATGTTTGAAGGATATTAATCAATGATATAAAAGAGGGGTCAATATAAATGGAAATACTAATGAATGATATTATGAAAGAAATAGAATCAACAGACAAAGTTATCATACACAGACATGTGAGACCAGATCCAGACGCATACGGTTCTCAATTAGGTTTGAAATATTATTTAAAACTTAAATTTCCTGATAAAGAAATTTATGCAGTAGGTGAAGCAGAAGAGTCACTTAATTTTATTGGAACATTTGATCAAGTTGAAGATGAAACTTATCAAGATGCACTTGTAATTGTTTGTGATACAGCCAATGCGCCTCGTATTGATGATCAACGATATGCATTAGGTGCGAGAGTGTTAAAAATTGATCATCACCCTGCTGTTGATCAATATGGAGAAATTAATTTAGTAAATACTAATGCGTCTTCTACAAGTGAGATTATTTATGATATGATCCTGCACTTTAATGACGAAAGCATCATCAATGCGGACGTTGCACGTGTGCTTTATTTAGGTATTGTAGGGGATACAGGAAGATTCTTATTTAATAATACGACACAACACACAATGGAAATTGCTGGAAGACTAATTGGATTCCCATTTGATCATAATGCTGAGCTTAATAAAATGTCTGAAAAAGACCCTAGATTAATGCCATTCCAAGGTTATGTTTTACAAAACTTTGAGTTATTTGAAGATGGCTATTGTCAAGTGCGTATAACTAAAGATGTTTTAGAACAGTTTAATATTAAATCTAATGAAGCGTCACAGTTCGTCAATACCATTGCTGATATCCGTGGTCTTAAAATCTGGATGTTCGGTGTAGATGAAGGAGATCAAATTCGTTGTCGTCTACGTTCTAAAGGACAATTTGTCATAAATGATGTTGCCAGTGATTTTGGCGGTGGAGGCCATCCTAATGCTTCTGGCGTTTCTGTTTATAGTTGGGAAGAATTTGATTTGCTAGCCAAAGCTTTACGTCAAAAATTATAAGTACAATCACTTAAAGAAAGGAGTCATACAAACATGGTTGCATATTTAAATATTCATACGGCCTATGATTTATTAAACTCCAGTTTGAAAATTACAGACGCAGTTGAAAAGGCCAAAAGAGAAGGTGTAGATACACTTGCAATTACAGATACAAATGTTTTGTATGGCTATCCTAAGTTTTATGATGCTTGTATCGAAGCGGGTATTCATCCTGTATTTGGGATGACTGTATTATTAACTGATGGTTTATATCAAATAGAAACAGTATTATTAGCTCAAAATAATGATGGTTTAAAAGATTTATATCAATTATCTTCAGCGATAAAAATGAAAGAGAAAGTAGATATTTCAATTGATTGGTTAAAACGATACGAAGCAAATTTAATTATTATTTTTAAAAATGCAGAAGAACAACATCAACAATTAATTGAGTCTTTTGATTTTAAGCAACATGTTTACATAAATCAAAATTCAGTCCAAATAAACAATAGAGAGTGTGTATGGTTAAATACTGCACGTTATTTAAATAAAGAAGATGCAGATACAATAACTGCATTACAAGCAATTAAAGATAATAGTAAGCTTGATTTAGTAGGGGAACAGGAAGATTTTGACGAGCATTTTTACACTTCGGAAGAAATACATAATCTTGGTTTAGATACATCCATTTTTAGAAAAACTGATGAAATAGCTCAATTATGTACTGCAGAACTCAATTATCACCAATCACTACTACCGCAATTTGAAACACCTAATGGTGAAACTTCAAAAAAATATCTATGGATGAAGTTAGAAGAACAACTAAAAAATTGGAATCTTAATCATCCTCATTATATAGACAGATTAAAACACGAATATGCCATTATTACGAATATGGGATTTGAAGATTACTTCCTTATTGTAAGTGACTTAATTCATTATGCTAAAACACATAATGTAATGGTTGGACCTGGTCGTGGTTCATCTGCTGGTTCACTAGTAAGTTATTTATTAGGAATTACTACAATTGACCCAATAAAATTCAATTTACTTTTTGAAAGATTTTTAAATCCTGAACGTGTAACAATGCCTGATATTGATATTGACTTTGAAGATACAAGACGTGAAAAAGTTATTCAATACGTCCAAGAAAAATATGGTCAACTTCATGTTTCTGGAATAGTGACATTTGGACATTTATTAGCTAGAGCTGTGGCTAGAGATGTAGGCCGTATTATGGGATTTGATGAAATAACATTAAATGAAATTTCTAAACTCATTCCACATAAATTAGGGATAACTTTAGATGAAGCATATCAAAATGACGATTTTAAACAATTCGTTCATAGAAATTATCGACATGAACGTTGGTTTGATTTGTGTAAAAAATTAGAAGGACTCCCACGTCATACCTCAACTCATGCAGCAGGTATTATTATTAATGATCACGCACTTTATGAATATGCGCCATTGACATTAGGGGATACTGGATTGCTTACACAATGGACAATGACTGAGGCAGAACGTATTGGTCTATTGAAAATCGACTTTTTAGGACTTAGAAATCTATCAATTATACATCAAATTGTGAACCAAGTGAAAAAAGATTTGAACATTGATATAGATATTGAACAAATTCCATTTAATGATAATAAAGTGTTTGAATTATTATCCCAAGGTGATACGACAGGTATTTTCCAATTAGAATCTGATGGTGTTAGAAGTGTATTGAAAAAATTGAAGCCCGAACATTTCGAAGACATTGTTGCCGTCACATCATTATATAGACCTGGGCCGATGGAAGAGATCCCTACATACATTACACGCAGACATGATCCTTCTAAAGTTCAGTATCTACATGAAGATTTAGCACCCATTTTAAAAAATACTTATGGCGTAATCATTTATCAAGAACAAATAATGCAAATAGCAAGTAAGTTCGCAAACTTCAGTTATGGCGAAGCAGATATTTTAAGACGTGCTATGAGTAAGAAAAATAGAGCAGTGCTAGAAAGTGAAAGACAACACTTTGTTGACGGTGCGTTACAAAATGGGTATGACGAATATATGAGTAAACAAATATTCGATTTAATATTGAAATTTGCTGACTATGGTTTTCCAAGAGCACATGCCGTTAGTTACTCTAAAATTGCATATATTATGAGTTATCTAAAAGTTCATTATCCAAATTACTTTTACGCTAATATATTGAGTAATGTTATTGGTAGTGAGAAAAAAACGTCAGCAATGATTGATGAAGCGAAGCATCAAAATATTAAGATATTGCCTCCTAATATCAATGAAAGTCATTGGTTCTATAAAGCAACATCTGACGGAATTTATTTATCGTTAGGTGCTATTAAAGGTGTTGGATATCAAAGCGTTAAACTTATTGTTGACGAACGATATCAAAACGGTGAATTTAAAGATTTCTTTGATTTTGCCAGAAGATTACCTAAACGAGTCAAAACTAGGAAATTATTAGAGTCATTGATTTTAGTAGGTGCGTTTGACACATTTGGTAAAAACCGTGCTACGTTATTACAGTCCATTGACCAAGTTATTGATCAAGTTACTGATATTGAACAAGATGATATGTTATTTGATTTCTTCACGCCTAAACAAGATTATGAAGAAAAAGATGAATTACCAGACAAACTAATCAGCGAATATGAGAAAGAATATTTAGGTTTTTATATTTCGAAACATCCAGTAGAAAAAGAATTTAATAAAAAGCAATATTTAACTATTTACAGATTGAATAACGCTCAAAATTACCATCCTATATTAGTGCAATTTGATCAAATTAAGCGTATCAGAACAAAAAATGGGCAAAATATGGCTTTTGTGACATTAAATGATGGTCTACATTTGATGGATGGAGTTATCTTCCCAGATCAATTTAAAAAATATGAACTTGAGTTGTCAGAAGAACACATTTATGTCATACAAGGGAAATTTGATAAAAGAAATGGTAAGAATCAGCTTATTATTAATGACATATACAGTGAAGAAGCGTTTGAGACACATAAACTCACACATTCAAATCAAATTATCGTAAGACATATTGAACAAGCAAAAGGATTTGAACAATATATTGACCAAGAAAAGACAAAACAAACTATTGAAGTACAAGCATATGATGATGAATCTAAGCGAATGTCACGTATAGGATTTATTAATAAAAATTCTGAAAATATGAGGGAACTAATACAGTTATTCAAACCTAGTGATATCCGATTTATATAACTTTTAACTACTATTAAATTATGATATAGTAAACTGATGATTTATATTTTAATCATCAGTTTATTTTGTAATTGTTTTTTGTACTATTTGTTTGTAATTGTCATTATCTTATACATAAAATAATGATAAAATATGAATGATCAGCAGAAAAAATAATTATAAAAGTAACGAAGAAATGTTGATTCAAAGTTTAGCTAGTTGCTAAATTTTTGACATTTTTAAATACATTTTAAAAGTACATTGTTAATGCAATCTGTTTACAGTTAAAAATGATTGATAATTGTTTACTCAGTTAATTCTAAAAAAATAAATAGGGGTTGAATAGCATGTCTTTAAGAGATGAAGCATTAGAAATGCATAAAAAGAATCAAGGTAAATTAGAAGTAACACCTAATGTCAAAGTTACAAACAAAGATGAATTAAGTTTAGCTTATTCACCTGGTGTAGCCGAACCTTGTAAAGAAATACATGAAGATAAAAGAAAAGTTTATGACTATACTATAAAAGGTAATACAGTTGCTGTAGTAACAGATGGTACTGCTGTTTTAGGATTAGGGAATATCGGTCCGGAAGCAAGTATTCCAGTTATGGAAGGTAAAGCAGTATTATTCAAAAGTTTTGCTGGTGTTAATGGTGTTCCAATTGCGCTTAATACAACAGATACTGATGAGATTATTAATACTGTAAAATTACTTCAACCTAACTATGGAGGAATCAATTTAGAGGATATTTCAGCGCCGCGTTGTTTTGAAATTGAGGAAAGATTAAAAAAAGAAACTAATATTCCTGTTTTTCACGACGATCAACACGGTACAGCTATTGTAACTACAGCAGGCTTAATTAATGCCTTAAGAATTGTAGATAAAGATTTAGCCGACATTAAAGTTGTCCTCAACGGAGCTGGTGCAGCAGGTATTGCAATTGTAAAACTGTTATATTCATACGGTGTGAGAAATATGGTTATGTGTGATTCTAGAGGTGCCATATTTGAAGGCAGAAGTTATGGTATGAATGATACTAAAGAATATGTAGCTAAGTGGACTAATAAAGACAAAATAGAAGGCGAATTGAGTGAAGTTATTCAAGATGCAGATGTCTTCATTGGTGTTTCTATTGCAGATTTATTATCTAAAGAAATGGTAGAAAGTATGGCTAAAGATCCAATAATCTTTGCAATGGCTAACCCTAACCCAGAAATCAATCCTAATGATGCTAAAGAAGCTGGAGCTAAAGTAGTTGGAACAGGTCGCTCAGATTATCCTAACCAAATCAATAACGTATTAGCATTCCCTGGTATTTTTAGAGGTGCTTTAGATACTGAGGCAACACATATTAATGAAGAAATGAAAAAAGCTGCCGTAGAAGCTATTGCAGACTTAATTCAAAGTGATGAATTAGAGCCAAATTATTGTATTCCTGGTCCATTTGATAAACGTGTAGCGCCATCTGTAGCTAGAGAAGTTGCTAAAGCGGCTATGGAATCAGGTGTTGCTAGAATTGAAGTTGACCCACAAGATGTGTATGATAAAACAATGAAATTAACAGACTTAAAATAATTATAGTTGTAATGAGAGTGGGAGATTAATAAACATGTCATACTAAAAAAATAGTTGTATATGTTTTAAGAAAAATGTAAAACGGTATCGTTTTAACTAGGTTAAAGATGATAATATACCTAATCATATTCAAAAGTAGTTTTATATTTTTCTCTCTCACTTTTGTTATAATTTATTCATTTTATACATAACAATATAATCTACATGAAAAAATTAAGCCTAATAAGGGTCAAAGGTTTTTGGAGGTTTCCCTATGTTTAAAGATTTTTTTAATCGAACAAAGAAAAAGAAATATTTAACGGTTCAAGACTCAAAACAAAATGACGTACCAGCAGGAATCATGACTAAATGTCCAAAATGTAAAAAAATTATGTATACCAAAGAATTAGATGAAAACCTAAATGTATGCTTTAATTGTGACCATCATATTTCTTTATCTGCATATAAACGCATTGAAGCGATTTCTGATGAAGGTACATTTAATGAATTTGATAAAGGGATGACTTCTGCAAATCCATTAGATTTCCCTGGATACATTGAAAAAATTGAAAAAGATCAGAAAAAAACTGACTTAAATGAAGCTGTAGTAACAGGTACTGCCGAATTAGATGGTGTTAAGTATGGTGTGGCAGTTATGGATGCTCGTTTTAGAATGGGAAGTATGGGGTCAGTTGTTGGTGAGAAGATTTGTCGAATTATTGATTATTGCACAGAACAATGTTTACCATTTATTTTATTCTCTGCCAGTGGCGGTGCCCGTATGCAAGAGGGTATTATTTCTTTAATGCAAATGGGTAAAACAAGTGTTTCACTAAAGAAACATTCAGATGCAGGTTTACTTTATATTTCTTATATCACTAATCCTACTACAGGTGGTGTATCTGCTAGTTTTGCATCAGTTGGTGATATCAATCTAAGTGAACCAAAAGCACTAATAGGCTTTGCAGGACGTCGAGTAATTGAACAAACAATTAATGAAAAATTACCTGAAGATTTCCAAACAGCAGAATTTTTATTAGAGCATGGTCAACTAGATAAAGTGATACATCGAAAAGATATGAGAACTACACTTGCTAATATTTTAAATCTACATCAAGAGGTGAGAAGCTAATGCTTGATTTTGAAAAGCCACTTTTTGAAATAAGAAAGAAAATTGATTCATTAAAAGAATCTCAAGAAAAAAACGATGTTGATTTGCAAGAAGAAATCGATATGTTAGAAGCTTCTTTAGAACGCGAAACTAAAAAAGTGTATACAAATTTGAAACCGTGGGATAGAGTTCAAATTGCAAGATTGCAAGAAAGACCTACGTCATTAGATTATATACCAAAGATTTTTGATTCATTTATAGAATTACATGGCGATCGTAATTTTAGAGATGACCCAGCAATGATTGGTGGTATTGGTTATTTAAATGGTAAAGCTGTTACTGTAGTTGGACAGCAAAGAGGTAAAGATACCAAAGATAATATTTATCGTAATTTTGGTATGGCACATCCAGAAGGCTATCGAAAAGCATTACGCTTGATAAAACAAGCAGAAAAATTCAACAGACCTATTTTTACATTTATTGATACTAAAGGAGCGTATCCTGGTAAAGCAGCAGAAGAAAGAGGACAAAGTGAATCAATTGCTACCAATTTGATTGAGATGGCCTCACTCAAAGTGCCTGTCATTGCAATAGTCATCGGTGAAGGTGGTAGTGGTGGTGCGCTAGGTATCGGTATTGCTAATAGAGTATTAATGCTTGAAAATAGTACATACTCTGTTATATCTCCTGAAGGAGCTGCTGCATTATTATGGAAAGATAGCAATTTAGCCAAAATAGCTGCAGAAACAATGAAAATTACGGCGAATGATTTACACCAACTTAATGTTATAGATGACGTAATTAAAGAACCTTTAGGCGGTGCGCACAAAGAAGTTGAAGCACAAGCTCAAACTATTAAAGAGGCTTTTGTGGCACATTTAGATGAATTAGAAAAACTTAATAAAGATGAATTAGCAGAAGATCGTTTTAATAAATTTAGAAATATTGGATCTTATGTAGAATAAATATTAGATAGAGTGATAGTTAAAATGAAGACTATTGCTCTATTTTTATTATTGTTAATATAAAATTCATAATTAAAAACGTTTACATCTACATAAGTACTTTCTTTTGATGGAAGAAGTAAAAAATTTATGGTAATTTAGAGTTGAAGATAAAACTAGATATAGGAAGGTATGTCGTCATGAAGAAAATTGCAGTTTTGACTAGCGGTGGAGATTCACCGGGGATGAATGCTGCTGTTAGAGCAGTTGTACGTACAGCAATTTACAATAATATTGAAGTTTATGGTGTATATCATGGTTATCAAGGTTTAGTTGAAGACGATATTCATAAACTTGAATTAGGCTCAGTTGGAGATACAATTCAACGTGGTGGGACATTCTTATTCTCAGCAAGATGTCCAGAATTCAAAGAAGAAGATGTACGTAAAGTAGCAATCGAGAATCTACGTAAAAGAGAAATTGAAGGTTTAGTAGTAATCGGTGGAGACGGAAGTTACCGTGGTGCTCAACGCATTAGCGAAGAGTGTAAAGAAATACAAACAATCGGTATTCCTGGAACGATTGATAATGATATTAACGGTACTGACTTTACTATTGGATTTGATACTGCGCTTAATACAATTATTGATTCAGTCGATAAAATTAGAGATACAGCTTCAAGTCATGCTAGAACATTTATCGTTGAAGTAATGGGACGTGATTGTGGTGACTTAGCACTTTGGGCTGGCTTATCTGTTGGTGCAGAAACAATTGTTGTACCAGAAGTTAATACAGAAATTAAAGAAGTGGCTGAGAAGATTGAACAAGGAATTAAACGAGGTAAAAAACATTCAATCGTTATGGTTGCTGAAGGTTGTATGAGCGGACAAGAATGTGCTGAAGAATTAAGTAAATATATAAATATTGATACTAGAGTGTCAGTATTGGGTCACATTCAACGTGGCGGTAGCCCATCTGGTGCTGATCGTGTATTAGCATCACGATTAGGTGGACATGCGGTTGAATTATTAATGAGTGGTGAAACAGCTAAAGGTGTTGGTATTAAACATAACCAATTAACTGCGACACCATTTGATGAAATCTTTGGTCATTCTGATCATAAATTTGATAAACAAATTTACCAACTAGCTAAAGAGTTATCTATATAAATTTCAGGAGGATTATAAAATGAGAAAAACTAAAATTGTATGTACTATTGGACCAGCATCTGAATCAGAAGAAATGATTGAAAAATTAATTAACGCTGGTATGAACGTGGCACGTTTAAACTTTTCACATGGTAGTCATGAAGAACATAAAGGTAGAATTGATACAATTCGTAAAGTTGCTAAACGTTTAAATAAAACTGTAGCTATTCTTTTAGATACTAAAGGACCAGAAATTCGTACTCATAACATGAAAGATGGCGTTATCGAATTAGAAAAAGGTAAAGAAGTTATTGTAAGTATGAGTGAAGTAGAAGGTACACCTGAAAAGTTCTCTGTAACTTACGACAACTTAATTAATGATGTACAAGTAGGATCATACATTTTATTAGACGATGGTTTAGTAGAATTACAAGTTAAAGATATTGATCATGATAATGGTGAAGTAAAATGCGACATTTTAAACACTGGTGAACTAAAAAATAAAAAAGGTGTTAACTTACCAGGTGTTAAAGTAAATTTACCAGGTATCACTGATAAAGATGCTGATGATATTAGATTCGGTATTAAAGAAGATGTAGACTTTATCGCAGCAAGCTTTGTTCGTCGTCCAAGTGACGTATTAGATATCCGTGAAATCTTAGAACAAGAAAAAGCTAATATTACAATCTTTCCTAAAATTGAAAACCAAGAAGGTATTGACAATATTGAAGAAATTCTTGAAGTATCTGATGGTTTAATGGTTGCTCGTGGTGACATGGGTGTTGAAATTCCACCTGAAAAAGTACCTATGGTTCAAAAAGATTTAATTAGAAAATGTAACAAATTAGGTAAACCAGTTATTACTGCAACACAAATGTTAGATTCAATGCAACGTAACCCACGTGCAACACGTGCAGAAGCTAGTGACGTTGCAAATGCTATTTATGATGGTACAGACGCAGTAATGTTATCTGGTGAAACAGCTGCAGGTTTATATCCTGAAGAAGCAGTTAAAACTATGAGAAACATTGCAGTATCTGCAGAAGCAGCACAAGATTATAAAAAATTATTATCTGATAGAACTAAATTAGTTGAAACTTCACTAGTAAATGCTATTGGTATTTCAGTAGCTCATACAGCTCTAAACTTAAATGTTAAAGCAATTGTAGCTGCAACAGAAAGTGGTTCAACTGCACGTACTATTTCTAAATATCGTCCACATTCAGATATTATTGCTGTTACTCCTAGTGAAAAAACAGCTCGTCAATGTGCGATTGTATGGGGTGTTTATCCTGTAGTTAAAGAAGGACGTAAGAACACAGATGCATTATTAAATAATGCAGTAGCAACTGCTGTTGAAACAGAAAGAGTACAAAATGGTGACTTAATCATTATTACTGCAGGTGTTCCAACAGGTGAAAAAGGTACAACAAATATGATGAAAATCCATTTAGTTGGTGACGAAATTGCTAAAGGGCAAGGTGTTGGCCGTGGATCAGTTGTAGGTACTGCTATTGTTGCTGATTCAGCAAGTGATTTAAAAGATGTTGATTTAAGCGACAAAATCATCGTTACAAACTCTGTTGATGAAACATTAGTACCATATGTAGACCAAGCTATCGGTTTAATTACAGAAGAAAATGGTATTACATCACCTAGTGCAATCGTTGGTCTTGAAAAAGGTATTCCAACAGTTGTAGGTGTTGAAAATGCTACTAAAGAAATTAAAAATGATATGTTAGTTACTGTAGATGCTGCAAACGGTAAAGTATTCGAAGGTTATGCTAACGTACTATAATATATAAAATTATCGTCTAGATAATTGAAAATGCAAAAGGGATTGTAACAACTAAGTATTTTAACTTGGTAGTTACGATCCTTTTTAATATTTATAAGTAAATTAAAATAAAATAATTATACAAAAAAGTCAGTAAATGAATTTATAAAACTCATTTACTGACTCTTTTAAGTTTAAAACTCAACTCAATGATAAATTAATCATTCAGTTTTTGAGATTCTTTTTTATATCTCCAATACATGAAACCTAACAATATGAACCATAACGGCGTTAAGTAAATTGCACGTCTAGTTGTTTCATTAACAAATAATAACCCAAATACTAAGATGAAGAATATTAAAATCACATAGCCCATATATTTACCACCAGGTAATTTATATATAGACTCTTTATGTAATTTTGGATTCTTTCTACTGTAATTAATATAAGCGACAATAATTAATGCCCATACGATTAAGAATAATACAGTCGATAAAGTAGTAACATAAGTAAATACTAATGTTGCATCTGGGAAGATATAATTTAATAATGCTGCAATTAGTAATAATGCTGATGAGCCAATGATTGCTACGTGAGGCACACCATTTTTATTAGTTTTACTAAAAGCAGGTGGCGCTTGCTTTTTATCTGATAAACCAAATAACATTCTACTATTTGAGAATATACCACTATTACAAGATGACGCTGCTGCAGTTAATACTACAAAGTTGATTAATCCAGCTGCAAATGGAATACCAATTAAAGTAAATAACTTAACGAATGGACTGTTATCAGGATCAACCTTATCCCAAGGAATAATTGACATGATAACAGCTAGGGCACCTACATAAAATACTAGAATACGAATAGGTACACTATTTATTGCCTTAGGAATTGTTGATTCAGGATCTTTTGTTTCACCAGCAGTTACACCTATCATTTCTATACCAACGAAAGAGAATACTGCCATTTGGAATGACATAAAGAAGCCTGATGCACCTTTAGGGAATATTCCATGACTATATAAATTAGTTAAACTTGCATGACCAAACTGAGTTTTGTATGCAAATAAAATCATGACGGCACCTACAACAATTAAACCTAAAATAGTGACGATTTTAATGATAGAGAACCAAAATTCTAATTCTCCAAATAATTTAGCACTAAGCAAGTTAAATGACATTAGAACTAAAACGCAAAATAATGCGCTTATCCAATTGGGAACTGCAGGGAACCAAAAACTAACATATTTAGCTACAGCAGTTACTTCTGCCATACCTGTTATAATCCAACATAGCCAATAAGTCCAACCTGTAACAAATCCAGCAAATGGTCCAATGTATTTGTTAGTTACGTCTGCAAAAGATTTAAAATTAGTATTTTGAATTATAATTTCGCCTAACCCACGCATAAACATGAAAAGCATGAATCCAATAAAGATATACGTGAGTAATATTGAGGGACCCGTCATAGCAATCGTTTGTCCAGCACCCAGGAATAATCCTGTCCCAATAGCGCCACCGATGGCAATTAATTGCACATGACGATTGCTCAATTCTCTTTGTAGATTTTCAGCCATAAGACCTCTCCCTTACTTTTTATATAATTATATTATGCACTTATATTGGTTTTTATACAATTCATTTAATAAAAAAGTGTCGAAATACACTGCCTTATAATTAGAAATTTGTAATCATACACGATAACCAAATAAAAACTTTCTTATCTATTTAGAATCTCATACAAATTTATGTTTTGAAATACTGATATAAAGCCTTTTCAAGAGCTATTCGACCATAGTGAAACCATTGGGCAATAGTAATTATTCATGATTTAAGAGATTTATTTGTTTCACAAAATCTTAATAATTAGCTATAATACTATTTGAAAGCCATTTCATAAAGAAATAGTAAAGGGGAAATTTATCATGGCAGAATTACAAAGAGGTTTGGAAGGGGTAATTGCAGCTGAAACTAAAATCAGTTCAATTATAGATAGCCAATTAACTTATGCAGGATATGATATTGATGATCTTGCTGAAAATGCCCAATTCGAAGAAATTATTTTTTTATTATGGAATTATAGACTTCCAAATAAAGAAGAACTACAAGAACTTAAGTCTAAATTATATGAGTATATGACTCTAAATCCAAGAGTATACAAACACTTTGAAGAATATGTAACTCATAAAGTACATCCAATGACAGCTTTACGTACTTCAGTTTCATACATTGCTCATTTTGATCCAGATGCTGAAGATGAATCTGATGATAAGAAATATGAAAGAGCTATTCGTATTCAAGCAAAAGTAGCTTCATTAGTAACTGCATTTTCACGAGTACGTGAAGGTAAAGAACCACTTAAACCAAATTCTGATTTAAGTTATGCAGCGAACTTCTTATATATGCTTAAAGGTGAACTACCTACAGATATCGAAGAAGAAGCATTTAATAAAGCATTAATCTTACATGCTGATCATGAGTTAAACGCATCTGCATTTACTGCTCGTTGTGCAGTATCTTCATTATCAGATATGTATTCTGGTATTGTTGCTGCTGTAGGTTCATTAAAAGGACCTTTACATGGTGGTGCTAATGAACGTGTAATGGCAATGTTACAAGAAGTAGGTTCTTTAGATAATGTAGACAAGTATTTAGATGAAAAATTTGCTAACAAAGAAAAAATTATGGGATTTGGTCACCGTGTATATAAAGAAGGAGATCCACGTGCCAAATATTTACGCGAAATGAGTAGAAAAATCACTGAAGAAACTGGTAAAAGTGAATTATATGAAATGTCATTAGCTATTGAAAAACGTATTAAAGAAGAAAAAGGATTAATTCCAAATGTTGACTTCTTTAGTGCTACTGTATATCACAGTATGGATATTCCACATGACTTATTCACACCAATTTTCGCAGTAAGTCGTACATCAGGCTGGATTGCGCATATCTTAGAACAATATAGAGATAATAGAATTATGCGTCCAAGAGCTAACTATATTGGTGAAACTGATCGCAAATATCTACCTATTGAAGAAAGATAATTAATCATTTATATTGTAAAATGAATTTTATTAAAATTACTTGGAGGTCAAATGTATGACAGCAGAAAAAATTACTAAAACTAACGACGGTTTAAATGTACCTAACGAACCAATTATTCCATTTATTATTGGTGACGGAATCGGACCAGATATTTGGAACGCAGCTAGCCGCGTGATTGACGCAGCAGTTGAAAAAGCTTATAACGGTGAAAAACGTATTGAGTGGAAAGAAGTACTAGCTGGACAAAAAGCATATGACAATACTGGAGAATGGTTACCTAAAGAAACTTTAGATACAATTAAAGAATATTTAATTGCTGTTAAAGGTCCTTTAACAACTCCAATCGGCGGAGGTATTCGTTCATTAAACGTTGCTTTAAGACAAGAGTTAGATTTATTTACATGTTTACGTCCTGTACGTTGGTTCCAAGGTGTACCATCACCAGTTAAACGTCCACAAGATGTTGATATGGTTATCTTCCGTGAAAATACAGAAGATATTTATGCTGGTATTGAATTTAAAGAAGGTACTCCAGAAGTTAAAAAAGTAATTGATTTCTTACAAGACGAAATGGGCGCAACAAATATTCGTTTCCCTGAAACTTCAGGTATTGGTATTAAACCAGTTTCAAAAGAAGGTACAGAAAGATTAGTAAGAGCGGCGATTCAATACGCTATCGATAATAATCGTAAAGCAGTAACTTTAGTTCATAAAGGTAATATCATGAAATTCACTGAAGGTTCATTCAAACAATGGGGTTATGATTTAGCTCATAACGAATTTGGTGATCAAGTATTTACTTGGCAACAATATGATGAAATTGTTGAAAAAGAAGGTAAAGACGCTGCTAATGAAGCACAATCAAAAGCGGAACAAGAAGGTAAAATTATTGTTAAAGATTCAATCGCTGATATCTTCTTACAACAAATTTTAACTCGTCCTTCAGAACATGAAGTAGTTGCTACAATGAACTTAAACGGTGACTATATTTCAGATGCATTAGCTGCACAAGTTGGTGGTATTGGTATCGCACCAGGCGCTAACATTAACTATGAAACTGGTCATGCTATTTTCGAAGCAACACATGGTACTGCTCCTAAATATGCTGGATTAAATAAAGTAAATCCATCATCTGAATTATTAAGTTCAGTATTAATGTTAGAACATTTAGGTTGGCAAGAAGCTGCTGATAAGATTACAGAATCTATCGAAGCAACAATTGCTTCTAAAATTGTTACTTATGACTTTGCACGTTTAATGGATGGTGCAAAAGAAGTTTCAACTTCAGAATTTGCTGATGAATTAATTAAAAACTTAAAATAATAAGATACAAGAAAAGACGGATTGGGAAACCAATTCGTCTTTTTATTAAGATTTTGTAAATTATTAGTTTTTAATATCATTTCTTATAAAAAAATGATAGCTTAATTAATGAAAAGACAATATTTTTCATATATTAGCTTAATAAAAGCTTTGTATTAATTTAATTGTTAAGTTTATGTAAATTTGATGTATAGGTATATTATTTCTATTTAAACATCAGTTATAATAAACATGTAATTTAAACGGGGAGGCACACCATGTCACAAAAAGTATTAGTCGTTGACGATGAACAATCAATCGTTACTTTACTCAAATATAATTTAGAAACAGCCGGATACATAGTAGAAGTAGCCTATGACGGTGAAGAAGCATTACAAAAAGTTGAATCATCTCAACCGGATTTAATTGTATTAGATGTTATGTTACCTAAAAAAGATGGTATTGAGGTTTGTAAAACGATTAGATCTGATAAAAATTTAGTACCTATTCTTATGCTAACAGCTAAAGATGATGAATTTGATAGAGTGTTAGGTTTAGAACTTGGTGCTGATGATTATATGACTAAACCTTTCTCACCAAGAGAGGTAGTGGCAAGAGTGAAGGCTATTTTAAGACGCTCTCAACTTGTAAATGAAATAGAACAGAGTGAAGGCGATGAGGAAGATATCATTATCGACTCTATTCGAATTAGACCAGAATTTTTTGAAGTTTATAAAGATGATGAATTATTAGAATTAACGCCTAAAGAATTTGAGTTATTACTTTATCTGATTGAACGACAAGGACGAGTGATCACTAGAGAGCATATGTTAAATTCTGTGTGGAATTATGAGTTTGCTGGCGATTCACGTATCGTTGATGTTCACATTAGTCATTTAAGAGACAAATTAGAAGAAAACCCTAAACAACCCAAATTAATTAAAACTGTACGTGGATTAGGATATAAATTGGAGCGTCCTAAAAGATAATGTTAAAGTTTTATCATCGCATATTACTTTTGATTAGTACTATCACAATCATTAGCTTTATAGGTTTGGGTGCTATTGTCCACAACATGATTTATCAAACATTAACACAAAGTCAGACTAAAGAACTTAAAAAAGAATCACGCAACTATATTAGTATGTATAATAATGGTAAACAGAATGAAATTAAAAATATTGCAAACAATCAAGAAAATTTAATAGTCATTAAGAAAAATGACAAAACTATTTTTACAACTGATAAAAATAGTTCATTAGATGGACGGATAGATAACGAAGCAAATCCTTCCAATTTGATTCATAAAAATACTAAATTAGGGTTAAAGTATACATTTAAAAGTCAAATTGGAGATAAAACAGTATACATAAGTGGTATTAATGATGAAATACTAGATTTACAAAAAGAAATGTGGAAGTATCTATCAATTGTAGGGATTATAGTATTAATCACTGAATATCTAGCAAGTAGAAGTATTCATCGTACATATATAAGACCTATTAATGAAGTAACCTATGCAACTTCTCTTTTAGCTGATGGTCATTATCATGTACGTGTACCAGAAAGTAACGTTAAAGAAACAAAAGCATTATTTGTTACAACAAATGAACTCGCAAGACGTTTACAAAAATTGAATAACAGACAAAAAATACAATCTAATAGACTGAAAACAACTTTAGAAAACATTCCTAGTTCTGTACTTATGATAGATAAACATGGAGATATAGTTGTAGCTAATTCAGCTTATTATGAAGTGTTTACTCCTGAACAAAGTGTTGAAAATAAAAGTTATATTGGTTTTATTAACGATCCAATTGAGAAATTAATACTAGAAAGTTTTAGAACAGAGAAAGTTATTTATGAACAAATTGAAGTAGATATCAATAACGTACATACAAAGTATTTTGATGTTTCTTGTGTACCGATACTCTCAAAATCTAAAAAGAAACTTCAAGGTATGGTAGTTGTATTACATGATATTACTAATATCCAAAAATTGGAGAATTTGCGTCGTGAATTTGTTGCTAATGTGTCACATGAACTTAAAACGCCTATCACTTCAATTAAAGGGTTTGCAGAAACGCTAATAGAAGGCGCTAAAAATGATGAAGAATCATTAAATATGTTCCTAAATATCATTTTAAAAGAATCAAATAGAATTGAGTCACTTGTGATGGATTTACTAGACTTATCACATATTGAGCAACAAACAGATATCGCAACCAGTTATTTAAATCTTTCTGAACTTGCTTATACAACAATTGAACATTTACAAAATCAAGCACAAAGTAAAAATATAGACATCATACCAGAAATAGAAAATGATGTTATTTTTAAAGCGAATGAAGATAAAATAGCTCAAGTTATAACTAATTTATTATCTAATGCAATTAACTATTCAACAAATGATAGTGAAGTAATTGTAAAGGTATATCGTCAAGGCAAGAAAGTAAATTTACAAATTCAAGATTTTGGTATAGGAATTACTCAGGAAGAACAAAAACATATTTTCGAAAGATTTTATAGAGTAGATAAAGCTCGAAGTAGAGATTCTGGAGGCACTGGTTTAGGTTTATCTATAACTAAACACATTGTCGAGGCACATAATGGTAGAATTAGTGTTGATAGTCAATTAAATAAAGGGTCTACATTTAAAGTATCTTTTATTGATGAAGATTAAATCAATTATAATGAAACATCCTAATGTGGGTTAACGCTCATATTAGGATGTTTTTTAATATGTAGAAATAGCAGAAACTGAATAACGGTACTTAATATTTATTGACAGTACCTTGTTTATGATAAAATATATTTAAATATGTGCTGGAGGTTTAGATAGTGAATAAATTAGTATTAATTGATGGTAATAGTTTAAGTTTTAGAGCATTCTATGCTTTGCCATTACTTTCAAATAAGGCAGGCATACATACAAATGCAGTATATGGCTTTGCAATGTTACTAGAGAAAATTCTAAAAGAAGAACAACCCAATCACTTTTTAGTGGCGTTTGACGCAGGAAAGACAACTTTCAGACATTCTAAATATAGTGAATATAAAGGTGGAAGACAAAAAACGCCACCAGAACTAAGTGAGCAATTCCCATACATCCGTCAATTATTGGACGCTTACCATATTAAAAGATATGAGTTAGAAAATTATGAAGCCGATGATATTATAGGAACATTGAGCCGCGAAGCTGATGAAGCTGGCTTTGAAACGATAATTATTACCGGCGATCGAGATTTAACTCAACTTGCTACTGATCATGTAACTATTTACTATACAAAAAAAGGTGTTACAGATGTTGATCATTATACTCCAGAGTTTATTGCAGAAAAATATAATGGTTTAACACCTAACCAAATTATTGATATGAAAGGTTTAATGGGTGATACATCTGATAATATACCAGGCGTGGCAGGTGTTGGTGAAAAGACAGCGATTAAGCTACTTAATCAATTTAATACTGTAGAAGGTGTATACGATCATTTAGATGATGTATCAGGTAAAAAATTAAAAGAAAAGCTCGAAAATAGTAAAGAAGACGCTTTAATGAGTAAAGATTTAGCTACAATTAATATTGAAAGTCCAATTGAAGTTAAATTAGCAGATACTAAAATGGATTCTGAAGTAGATGAATCAGATAAAATTGAGCTCTTTAAAAAGCTAGAATTTAAGCAACTACTTGCAGATATTGGAGATGTAGAGGCTACTGAGGAACAGAAAGATAAGGAATTTGATATTGAACCAAATTTTGAACATGTTGATTTTTCAAATTTAGAAGAAGCAACCATTCATTTTGAATTAGAAAATAGTAACTACTTAAGAGATAATATCCTTAAGTTTGGTTTCCATACTGGAGATTTACATGTTGTTATTGATGCAAATGAAATTTCACAATATAAAAATTTAGTACAATGGTTGGAAAATCCTAATACAAAGAAAATAGTATACGATGCTAAGAAAACTTATGTTGTTGCTCATAGATTAAACATTGACATACAAAATATTGAATTTGACGTAATGCTAGCGAGTTATATTATAGATCCATCTAGAACAATTGACGATGTGAACTCAGTAGTTACACATTACGGTCAACATTATGTTCAAGATAATATAACGATTTATGGTAAAGGTAAAAAGCATCATGTTCCGGACAATGCTATTCTTAATAAGCATGTGGCATCGATTACAGAAGCTATTTTTGCCTCTAAAACTGAAATGGAAAGTCAGTTAAAAGAATACAACCAAGTATCTCTTTTAGCAGATATAGAATTACCTTTAGCCCGAATTTTAAGCCAAATGGAAGAAATAGGTATTTATACTGATGCAAAAGATTTACAACAAATGGAAAAAGAAATTCAAGAAAAATTAGATATACTAATTAAAAACATACATGAAGCTGCTGGAGAAGAGTTTAATATCAATTCACCAAAACAGTTAGGTGTAGTATTATTCGAGACACTTCAATTACCAGTAATTAAAAAAACTAAAACAGGCTATTCAACTGCAGTTGATGTTTTAGAACAATTACAAGGGCAACATCCAATAATCGATTATATTTTAGATTATCGCCAGTTATCTAAGTTACAATCGACTTATGTTGAAGGGTTACAAAAAGTAATCAGTGATGATAAACGTATTCATACACGTTTTAATCAAACATTAGCTCAAACTGGAAGATTATCTAGTATTGATCCTAATTTACAAAATATACCAGTCCGTCTGGAAGAAGGTAGAAAAATTAGAAAAGCATTCAAACCTACGTCATCTGATAGTGTTATTTTATCTGCCGACTATTCACAAATTGAATTAAGAGTGCTAGCTCATATTACTCAAGATGAAAGTATGAAAGAAGCATTTATAAATGGACATGATATTCATACAGCGACTGCTATGAAAGTGTTTGATGTAGAAGCGGACGAAGTAGACAGTCTGATGAGAAGACAAGCAAAAGCTGTTAATTTCGGAATCGTTTATGGTATTAGTGATTACGGATTGAGTCAAAGTTTAGGCATAACTCGTAAAAAAGCAAAAATCTTTATCGACGATTATTTAGATAGTTTTCCTGGTGTGAAACAATATATGTCAGATATTGTTAAGGATGCTAAAGCACAAGGCTATGTAGAGACATTATTACATCGCCGTAGATATATTCCAGATATTACAAGCCGTAACTTCAATTTGAGAAGCTTTGCTGAAAGAACTGCTATGAATACGCCAATCCAAGGTAGTGCTGCTGATATTATTAAACTTGCAATGGTTAAATTTGATGAAGAAGTACAGTCAACCAATTATCACGCAAAATTATTATTGCAAGTACACGATGAATTGATATTTGAAGTACCAAAAGAAGAAGTAGATTCATTTAGTCAATTTGTTGAAGATATTATGGAATCAGCACTTGATTTAGATGTGCCTTTAAAGGTAGATTCTAGTTATGGTGAAACTTGGTATGACGCAAAATAAAGGAAGGTATTAATATGCCAGAATTACCTGAGGTAGAACATGTTAAACGAGGTATTGAACCATACGCCATTAATACAATTATTGATAAAGTAAAATTCTCAGAAAGTGTTATTAATGGAAAAAAGAATGGTAGAGAAACCATAATCAAGGGAATCGAACTTGATAGTTTTAAACGTTTAACTGAAGGATATAAAATTATAAAAATCGACAGAAGAAGTAAATACATCATCTTTTATATTCAACAAAATGATGAGAATCGTATTTTAATTAGTCATTTAGGTATGGCTGGTGGATTCTTCATTGTAAATGATTTAGAACAAATTACTGCACCTAATTATCGAAAACATTGGCAAGTGATATTTGAACTAAACAATGGCAAAAAATTAGTTTATTCAGATATAAGACGTTTTGGAGAGATAAGAAATGTTAGCAGTTTTGAGTCCTATCCATCATTTTTAAAAATAGCTCCAGAACCATTTGATGATGATGCATTACAACATTTTTTAGATTGTACAAATAAAAAAAGTTATATTAAAAAACCGATTAAACAGGTTATTCTAGATCATAAAGTCATTTCTGGTTGTGGAAATATTTATGCTTGTGAGGCTTTATTTAGAGCAGGTATAAAACCACATCGACTAACTCAAAGTTTAACTGACCAAGAAAAAGAAATGGTATTTTATCATGTTCGTTCAGTACTAAATGAGGGTATAAAATACGGTGGTACCAGCATTTCGGATTATCGACATGCTGATGGAAAAACAGGTGAAATGCAGCTACATCTTAATGTATACAAACAAAAATATTGCAAGGTATGTGGGCATCCAATCGAAACTGAAGTCATTGCATCAAGAAATAGTCACTATTGCCCGACTTGTCAGAAATAAAGGAAGCGTGAAAATATGTCAAAAGTAATAGGACTTACTGGTGGTATTGCATCAGGCAAATCTACTGTATCTGAATTATTAACTGCATTTGGATTTAAAGTGATTGATGCAGATACAGCTGCAAGAGAAGCAGTTGCTAAAGGTACAACAGGTTTAGAAAAGGTAAGAGAAACATTCGGAGAAGAAGCTATCGATGAAAATGGTGAAATGGATCGGAAGTATATGGGAGACTTAGTCTTTAATAATCCTGATCAACGATTAGTGCTAAATGAAATTGTACATCCGATTGTTAGAGAAATTATGGATGAAAAGAAACAACAATATATTGAAGAAGGCCATAATGTCATAATGGATATCCCGCTTCTATTTGAAAATGAATTACAAGATACTGTAGACGAAGTATGGCTTGTTTATACTTCTGAAAGTATTCAAATTGATCGTTTAATGGAGCGAAATGACTTAACCCAAGAAGAAGCAAAAGCACGTGTTTATAGTCAAATTTCTATAGATAAAAAAAGTAGAATGGCTGATCATGTCATTGATAATTTAGGAGATAAATTAGAATTAAAGCAAAATCTAGAGAAATTACTTAGCGAACAAGGTTTCATAGAAAAGTAAATTATCATTTTAAACTCAATGTCTTTTAAGGGCATTGAGTTTTTATTTTGATAATGTTTGCTTATTACATATGATTATAAAAATATTTTGTAAAGTTTAAGTAAACGCTTTCAAAATGATGTTATTATGTTATACTAATGCCATAAAGTATAACATATAAATAAATGATCAAGGGGTGCTTTAAATGGCGACAAATATTGCAATTAATGGAATGGGTAGAATTGGTAGAATGGTGTTAAGAATTGCTTTACAAAATGATAACTTAAATGTAAAGGCAATTAATGCTAGTTACCCACCTGAAACAATTGCACATCTTATCAATTATGATACAACACATGGTAAATATAATGAAAAAGTAGAAGCTATTGAGGATGGTATTAGATATAAGGACCAAGACATTAAATTAGTTTCAGATAGAAATCCTGAAAATTTACCATGGAAAGACTTAGATATAGATGTTGTCATCGAAGCGACTGGTAAATTTAATCATGGTGATAAAGCAATCGCACACATTAATGCAGGTGCTAAAAAAGTATTATTAACTGGACCTTCTAAAGGTGGACATGTACAAATGATAGTTAAAGGTGTCAACGACGATAAATTAGACGTAAATGAATTTGACATCTTTAGTAATGCATCTTGTACAACAAATTGTATCGGACCAGTTGCCAAAGTTTTAAATGATGAATTTGGTATAGTAAATGGTCTAATGACTACAGTTCACGCTATTACGAATGATCAAAAAAATATTGATAACCCACATAAAGATTTACGCAGAGCGCGTTCATGTAATGAAAGTATCATTCCGACTTCAACTGGTGCAGCAAAAGCATTAAAAGAAGTGCTACCTGAAGTTGAAGGTAAATTACATGGTATGGCTTTAAGAGTACCAACTAAAAACGTATCACTTGTGGATTTAGTTGTAGATTTAGAAAAAAATGTTACTGTTGATGAAGTAAATCAAGCTTTCAAAAATGCTAATCTAGATGGTGTGTTAGATGTAGAAACTGAACCACTTGTTTCAGTAGATTTCAATACTAATCCAAACTCTGCTGTTATTGATGCACAATCAACAATGGTTATGGGAGATAATAAAGTTAAAGTAATTGCTTGGTATGATAATGAATGGGGTTACTCAAATAGAGTTGTTGAAGTAGCTGAACAAATTGGTAAATTAATTGATTCACAAAGTGCAGTAGAAGCAGTTTAAAATTGGTAAAAATAAATATATTGAAGCTGTCAATCAAATCCAAACATAAGGATTAGGTTGGCAGTTTTAATTTTTTATAGAAAGCTTTAGAATAATAATTTAGATGTTTCTATTTTCATTAGACAAATTGTTAAATGAAGAGAAATTTAAGTATATTTGTTTTCATTTTTAAGTTAATATAGCCACTTTTTAAAAATAGGTTACACATTTTGAACCATTTATCTCAAATGCGCTTTCTTTTTTAACGTATGATTTTATAGTATAATTGAGAATAATTAAAATAGAAAAGGGTGACAATTATGAAATGCCCAAAATGTAATTCAACGCATTCTAGAGTAGTCGATTCTCGTCACGCAGACGACGCAAATGCAATTCGTCGAAGAAGAGAATGCGAAAATTGTGGTACAAGATTCACAACATTTGAACATATAGAGGTAAGTCCTTTAATTGTAGTAAAAAAAGACGGAACAAGAGAACAATTTTTAAGGGAAAAAATATTAAACGGTTTGGTTAGATCATGTGAAAAACGCCCTGTAAGATATCAACAACTTGAAGATATAACTAATAAAGTTGAATGGCAACTTAGAGATGAAGGTCACACAGAAATATCATCAAGAGAAATAGGGGAACATGTTATGAATTTACTTATGCATGTTGATCAAGTATCATATGTTCGATTTGCTTCAGTATATAAAGAATTTAAAGATATAGATCAATTATTAGCTTCAATGCAAGGGATTTTGAATGATAATAAACGGAGTGATTTATAAATGGGATTACAATCCTTTGAATTTGGATTAAGACCACAAGACAGTTTTGAAGTTATACAAAATTTCCATTTAAATTCACAACATCTAGAGATACTTAATCGTCTTTTTACACCGTTAATTGGACAACAAGCCATTGGTTTATATCATTTTATGCACCAATTTTCCAATGATAATGAACAAGCTTTAACTCACTATGTAATTATGAACGAATTAAAAGAAAATTTATTAGAATTTAGAAATCAAATGGATTTACTAGAAGCGATCGGATTAATGAAATCATTTGTTAAGCATGAAGAACAACAAACTCATTTTGTTTATCAACTTGTCCAACCTCCTTCTGCATATCAATTTTTTAATGATCCTATGTTATCAGTATTTCTTTACAGTGAGGTTGATAAAAAAAGATATCAAATTTTAAAAAAGCATTTTGAACAAAAAAATAAAGATTTATCAAATTATCAACAAACGACAAGAAAATTTACAGATGTATTTCATGTTCCTAATAAAATAATAGATGTCGATACTCAAAATATACCTCAATCAGGAGAATATGCTGGTATCGATTTATCGAATGAATCATTTGATTTTGAAATGTTAAAATCCATGTTGCATAATCATTTTATTCCAAGTGAAATAGTGACTAAAGATGCTAAAGCTTTAATCATGCAACTTGCAACACTTTATGGATTAACAGTAGATGCAATGAAACATATTATTTTAAATTCGATTACTAGTGCACAACAATTATCATTTGAAGAAATGCGTAAACAAGCTCGTTCATATTATTTAATAGAACATGATAATCAATTACCTAAATTAGAACTAAATCAGAATATTAAACAAAACAATACGGCAACACAAAATAAAGAAGATAAAGATCCTGAAAATGATACAGATGCTTGGTTAGATTTATTAGAACAAACAAGTCCTATTGATATGTTAGCTTCTTGGTCAGAATCTGAACCAACTTTGTCACAAAAAAATATGATTGAAGAATTAATTCATAGAGAGAAAATGAATTTTGGTGTGATTAATATCTTGCTACAATTCGTAATGCTTAAAGAAGATATGAAATTACCTAAATCGTATATTTTTGAGATTGCTTCTAATTGGAAGAAAAAAGGGATTACTACAGCCAAACAGGCTTATGAATATGCCTTGAAGGTAAACCAACCTAAACCAACATATGAATCAAAATCTAATTCCTATCAAGGATATAATAGAAAAAGTAAATTAGTCTCTAGAGAAAAAACACCTAAATGGTTAGAAGAAAGAGACAATCCAAATGCTGCAGAACATTCAAAAGATGAAACTGATGATCAATTTGAAAAAGATCGACAAGCATTTCTAGAACAATTAAATAAAGATTGGGAGGAGGATTAGATGGAAAGTTTTAAACAAATTGTTGGGTCAAATAAAGATTTCGGAAAAAGAATTGCAAAAATACGTCAACAAGTAGTTAATGATCCTGACGTTAAGACATTTTTAAATGAACATCAATCAGAGATAACAAATGCTATTATTGATGAGGATTTAAATGTTTTACAAGAATATAAAGATCAACAAAAACATTATGACGGTCATAGTTATAACGAATGCCCAAATTTTGTTAAAGGTCATGTACCAGAATTATATGTAGAAAATGAACGTATAAAAATTCGTTATTTACCTTGTCCTTGTAAAATTAAATATGATGAAGAACGTCTTAATTCTCAATTAATTACATCACATCATATGCAACGTGATACATTAAACGCTAAAATAAAAGACATTTATACGACTGGACGTAATCGATTAGACTTAGCAATGCAAGTTAATGATATTTGTAAAAAATTGATTAATAACGAAGATGTTAAAGGTTTATATTTATATGGTCCTTTTGGTACTGGAAAATCATTTATTCTAGGTGCTATAGCTAACCAACTTAAGGCTAAAAAAGTACCATCTACTATTGTCTATCTGCCAGAATATATTAGAACATTAAAAGGTGGTTTCAAAGATGGTAGTTATGAAAGAAAATTACAAAGAATACGTGAAGCTAATATTTTAATGTTAGACGATATCGGAGCAGAAGAAGTTACGCCATGGGTTAGAGATGAAGTGATAGGACCATTGTTACATTATAGAATGGTTCATGAATTACCTACATTTTTCACTTCAAACTTAAGTTATGAAGAATTAGAGCATCATTTATCAATGACACGTGAAGGCGCTGAAAAAACTAAGGCTGCTAGAATTATTGAAAGAATTAAAACATTATCAACACCATATTTCTTAAAGGGAGAAAACTTTAGAAACAATTGATATTTTTAAATAATATTGTATAATGGACTTAAATCTAAATCGTTGAAACTGTTGAAGATAAGATAATTTAATCACTATTACACAGAAAGCCATTACTTGATGAGAATATGGTTAATATATTAAATTATTACTACTTTAATGTATGGCATTTGTAATGAATGCTCGGCTCAAGACCGTTATCTTATGTAGAGAAGACGTTGAATGTAATCTTTTGGTTATATTTTGACGTTCAACTAGGGTGGTACCACGACGATCTCGTCCCTGTATTAGGGGCGGGATTTTTTTATTTTCTCACATTCGTTACAACTTGATATTTATTCAATAAGTCAACGATATGATTTTCATATTTTAGGAGGTTATAGTATGGATCAAATTAATATTCAATTCCCAGATGGCAATTCAAAAGCATTTGATAAAGGCACTACTACAGAAGATATAGCGCAATCAATAAGTCCTGGATTACGTAAAAAAGCAGTAGCAGGAAAATTTAATGGGCAAATGGTAGATTTAACACGTCCATTAGAAACAGATGGTGAGATTGAAATTGTAACACCAGGTAGCGAAGAAGCTTTAGAAGTTTTACGTCATTCAACTGCTCATTTAATGGCACAAGCTTTAAAAAGATTATATGGTGACGTTAAATTTGGCGTAGGTCCAGTTATTGAAGGTGGATTCTACTATGATTTTGATACTGAAGAAAAAATCTCATCTGACGATTTTGAAAAAATTGAAAAAACAATGAAACAAATAGTGGATGAAAATCATAAAATAGAACGTAAAGTTGTATCAAGAGATGAAGCTAAAGATTTCTTCAAAGACGATCCATACAAGTTAGAATTAATTGATGCGATTCCAGAGGATGAAAATGTAACATTATATTCTCAAGGCGAGTTTACTGATTTATGTAGAGGTGTACATGTACCTTCTACTTCAAAAATTAAAGAATTCAAATTACTTTCTACAGCTGGTGCATATTGGCGTGGCGATAGTAACAATAAAATGTTACAACGTATCTACGGTACAGCATTTTTCGATAAAAAAGATCTAAAAGCACATCTTCAAATGTTAGAAGAACGTCGCGAACGTGATCACCGTAAAATTGGTAAAGAATTAGACTTATTCGCAAATAATCAACTTGTAGGTGCGGGTTTACCATTATGGTTACCAAATGGTGCTACAATTCGCCGTGAAATCGAGAGATATATCGTTGATAAAGAAGTAAGTATGGGCTATGACCATGTTTATACACCAGTTATCGCTAACGTAGATTTATATAAAACATCAGGTCACTGGGATCATTATCAAGAGGATATGTTCCCAACAATGAAATTAGATGAGACAGAAGAAATGGTACTACGTCCTATGAACTGCCCACACCATATGATGGTTTATAATAACAAACCACATTCTTATCGTGAATTACCAATTCGTATCGCTGAATTAGGTACTATGCATAGATATGAAGCTAGTGGTGCAGTATCTGGATTACAACGTGTAAGAGGTATGACTTTAAATGACGCTCATATTTTTGTAAGACCTGACCAAATTAAAGAAGAATTTAAACGTGTTGTTAATTTAATTCAAGATGTATACAAAGATTTTGGATTTGAAGATTATACTTTCAGATTAAGTTATCGTGATCCAGAAGATAAAGAAAAATATTTCGATGATGACGAAATGTGGGTAAAAGCTGAAAAAATGATTAAAGAAGCTTCTGATGAGTTAGGACTTACTTATGAAGAAGCAATTGGCGAAGCGGCATTCTATGGTCCTAAATTAGACGTTCAAGTTAAAACAGCTATGGGTAAAGAAGAAACTTTATCAACTGCACAATTAGACTTCTTATTGCCAGAACGCTTTGAATTAACTTATATTGGCCAAGATGGAGAACAACATAGACCAGTGGTTATTCACCGTGGTGTTGTATCTACAATGGAAAGATTTGTAGCATTCTTAACAGAAGAAACAAAAGGGGCGTTCCCAACATGGTTAGCGCCTAAACAAGTAGAAATCATTCCAGTAAATGTTGATTTACATTATGATTATGCTAGATTAATTCAAGACGAATTAAAATCTCAAGGTGTACGTGTAGAAATCGATGACCGTAATGAAAAAATGGGATATAAAATTCGTGAAGCACAAATGCAAAAAATCCCTTACCAAATAGTAGTGGGAGATAAAGAAGTAGAAAATAAAGAAGTAAATGTGCGTCAATATGGTTCACAAGATCAAGAAACTTTAGAAAAAGATGAATTCATTTGGAATTTAGTTGATGAAATTCGTTTGAAAAAACATAGATAAACTTGAAATTAACAGTCAGTTCATGTATATTACAAGGTAGTTAAAATAAAAGTTGAGTTAGAGGTTGCAATATTAAATAGTAGCTTGTCAGAAGTTGTATGGAACGAATGTTGAACAAGTCAAAGGTAATATTGCCGAAACAAACGTTAACCATAATAGACGTTTGTTGGGACAGTTGTCGAAAGAAACTGTACTGTCACTTAATGTGATGTGCTACCTAATATAGATAAAAGCAAAGTGGTTGCATATCTTAAAGGTATGTAGCCACTTTTTTATTTGCAATGATAAAGTTAATTATTGAATGAAACTAACAATTTTAACGAAAGTCATGCATTTAGTTTTGCTTTGAAAAAGTAACATTGAAGCCTCTAAATACAAGGAAAGGATTCTTCTATGAGTAAAAATCAAAATCAGAATGAAGGCGTTCAACGAGGTTTAAAAGATCGACATCTTTCCATGATAGCAATAGGAGGGTGTATCGGTACTGGACTATTTATGACTTCTGGTGGTGCTATTCATAGTGCTGGTGCGTTAGGTGCACTATTAGCATACGCCATTATTGGTGCCATGGTCTTTTTCTTAATGACATCATTAGGAGAAATGGCAACATATTTACCAGTTTCTGGTTCATTTAGTACATATGCAACACGTTTTGTTGATCCATCATTAGGATTCGCATTAGGTTGGAATTACTGGTTTAACTGGGTTATTACAGTAGCTGCAGACGTTACAATTGCAGCACAAGTGATTCAATATTGGTCACCAATGCAAGGTGTACCAGCATGGATTTGGAGTTGTATATTCCTTGTTATTATCTTTGCATTGAATTCACTATCGGTTAGAGTATACGGAGAAAGCGAATACTGGTTTGCATTAGTTAAAGTTGTAACTGTTATCATATTTATCATTATAGGTTTATTAACTATTGTCGGAATCATGGGCGGTAAATTTGTAGGCTTTGAAACATTTACAAAAGGCGAAGGCCCAATATTAGGTGGTAATTTAGGCGGTAGTTTATTATCAATTTTAGGTGTATTCTTAGTTGCAGGGTTCTCTTTCCAAGGTACTGAGTTAATAGGAATCACAGCAGGAGAATCTGAAAATCCAGAAAGAGCTGTACCTAAAGCAATTAAACAAGTGTTTTGGAGAATATTACTATTTTACATTCTAGCGATATTTATTATAGGTATGTTAATTCCTTATGATAGCAATGCATTAATGGGAGGAGATAGCAGCGTATCAACGTCTCCATTTACATTAGTATTCCAAAATGCAGGCTTAGCATTTGCAGCATCATTTATGAATGCTGTTATATTAACTTCCGTATTATCCGCAGGTAACTCAGGTATGTACGCTTCTACAAGAATGTTATATTCTATGAGTAAAGATAAATTAGCATATGCATCATTCTCAAAAACTAATAGAAATGGTGTACCTTATATTTCTCTAGCAATCACTGGAATAATTGTAATTATTATCTTTTTATTACAACATTTAAGTGGTGATGCTTATGACTATATTGTAGCTGCTAGTGGTATGACTGGCTTTATCGCGTGGGTAGGTATTGCAGTCAGTCATTATAGATTTAGACGCGCATTTGATAAACAAAATTATGATAAGTCTAAATTGAAATATAAAGCTAAATTATTCCCATTTGGTCCAATATTTGCTGGATTCTTATGTGTTATTGTTATTTTAGGTCAAGATGTTGATTTCATTAAGACTGGTGATTTTGATATCAATAGATTTATCATTACTTATATGGGTATCCCAGTATTTTTAGCATTCTTTATTTATCATAAAGTAAGATATAAAACTAAAAAAATTCCATTAGAAAAAGTGGATTTACGTCAAGATGTGTCTATGGAAGAAATAAGACATCATGATTAAATAAAAAAATAGTTGACGAATACATTAATAGTTGGTATGATTAGTAACGTTGAATACGAAACGAACCAAGTAGAAGCTCCCGCTTCTCACCTGTAGCGACGCTGTAAGCAGTTGGCAGGTTAATCATGTTACACAATTAATGTGTGAAGAAGAGCGGGTAGTGATACTCGCTCTTCTTTTTGCTTGGGACAATTTCGTAAAATACTGGGAGGTGTCAACCATAGCAAAAGATCAAACTCAAATTAATGAGAAAATTCGCGCGAAAGAACTTCGTTTAGTAGGTCAAGATGGTGAACAAATTGGTGTCAAATCAAAACAAGAAGCTTTAGAAATGGCTGAACGTGTTGATTTAGATTTAGTAATCGTAGCACCAAATGCTAAACCACCTGTTGCTAGAATTATGGATTACGGTAAATTCAAATTCGAACAACAGAAAAAAGAAAAAGAAATGAAGAAGAAACAAAAAACAATTAACGTTAAAGAAATTCGTTTAAGTCCAACAATTGAGGAACACGATTTCCAAACAAAATTGAAAAATGGACGTAAATTCCTTTCTAAAGGCGATAAATGTAAAGTTTCAATTCGTTTCAGAGGTCGTGCAATTACGCATAAAGAAATTGGTCAACGCCAATTAGAAAAATTTGCTGAAGAATGTAAAGACCTTGCTACTGTAGAACAGAAGCCTAAAATGGAAGGCCGTCAAATGTTCCTTATGTTAGCACCAATTAATGAAAAATAATTAAATTAATTTCTAGGAGGAAATGAATCATGCCTAAAATGAAAACTCACCGTGGAGCAGCAAAACGTGTTAAAAGAACTGGTTCAGGTCAATTAAAACGTTCAAGAGCTTTCACATCTCACTTATTCGCAAACAAAAACACTAAACAGAAACGTCAATTACGTAAAAGTAGATTAGTTTCTAAAAGTGATATGAAACGCGTAAAACAATTATTATCTTATAAAAAATAATGAAATTAACGATTATCGATTAATAACGTAGATAGAATCTAAGGAGGAATTTAATATGCCACGAGTAAAAGGTGGAACAGTAACAAGAGCACGTCGTAAAAAAACGATTAAATTAGCTAAAGGTTACTTCGGTTCAAAACATACATTATATAAAGTAGCTAAACAACAAGTCATGAAATCAGGTCAATATGCATTCCGTGACCGTCGTCAACGTAAACGTGATTTCCGTAAATTATGGATTACACGTATCAATGCAGCAGCTCGTAAACATGACATGAGCTATTCAAAATTAATGAACGGCTTGAAAAAAGCTGACATCGATATTAACCGTAAAATGTTATCTGAAATTGCTATTTCAGACGACAAAGCTTTCGGTGAATTAGTATCAAAAGCTAAAGACGCTTTAAAATAAATTAATCTTTGATAAGATAGGAAAACCTTTCTAATCTTTATCAAATTATAAAAGCTGAGACATTTTATGATGTCCCAGCTTTTATTTATATTTCTTCGACCAAATATTATATTTAACTATAATTTTATAAAACAATGAAAAGTTATAAATCGCGATTTGAAAATAATTTTGATAGAATGAATTCATAAAAGTAAGTATAAAGGAGAAAAGTATGTCTAAATTTGATGAGCAAATTATTGTAGTACCAAGAACAACTCTTTTTGATAATGAAACAAATGCGTTTAATGGCTTTCTATCGAAAAGTGATGTAAAAGGCGATAATATTTTTAATTCATTAAGTCATTATGAAGTTAAACGTAGAGGAGATATGGAAGAGAACCCAGACTATAAACAACTTATCTCATATTGTCTTTTAGAAAACCAAAATGGCGAAATCCTTGTTTATGAACGCCTATCTGGTGGAGGAGAAGAACGTTTACATGGACAATCATCTATAGGTGTAGGTGGACACATGAATGATGTTGTCGGAGCAGATTCAATCAATGAAGTATTACGAGTCAACGCTCAAAGAGAATTAGAAGAAGAAGTAGGTCTATCTACAGAAGATTCTCAAAATATGGAATATATTGGATTCATAAATGACGATAATAACGATGTTGGTAAAGTTCACATGGGTGTTGTTTTTAAAATCACTGTGAATTCTAACGATGTAGAAGCTAAAGAAACAGACACTTTAAGAATTAAATGGATTGAAAAAGGAAAAATTGAATCTTATGATGACTTTGAGACATGGAGTGCATTAATTCTTCAAGATTTATAATAATTGAGGTGCAAAATGAATGTCAGATATCATTCCGTTTCCATTATCAGAGGGAAAATTAAAAAAAGAAATCAAACAAGCTGAGTTAACGCAAAATTTTGATGAAATGTATAATCTATTTGAACAATATGAAAGTCAATTCGATTTAGATGAAAATTTGGCTATGACAAAATGCAACATGTTATATCAAATGAATGCATTTTTAGAATTGAGAGAAGAAGCAATCATCTTATTAAAAAAAGGTTTAAACAGATATGATGATTTAATGATTTATTACGTTAAAAGTTTAAATGGATTAGAACAATACTATGAAGCTGTTGAAGTCATAAATCAAATTATAGATGAAGTGCGTGATCATAAGACAAGAATGGAGTTATTTCCTTTAAAAGAATATGCACAAGCTCAGTTACAATCTAATAAACAACAACTTTCACAATCTTTAACTGAATTTAATCACTTAAGTACCAGAGAACAAACTCATATCTTACTTCAATTAATAGATAATGGACATTTTGACTTTAAAGAATCGATAAATTATTTATTAAACAATTATTCCTTTGAAAATAATATTATAAGTTTAATGATAGAGTATTTAAGATTCGCTCAATCAGAGGAGCCTATAAGAATTGATAAATACGGTTATACATCAGAAATTAAACCAAAAGATTTAAAAGGTCTTGAACATACAACTATGAAAACTCGAATTATACCTGAAGTGATTAATCAATTAGAAGACGGTGCTTTACATATTGTAGACGAGGCGAACCACATTATGAACAATCATTCTATATTATTATATCCTCTTAATATAGAAGAAATATTTACCATTGATGAATGGACAAACGCATATGATGTTTATTTTAAAGGAATGATTGGTATAGAAAAGAATGTGGTGAAAGAAGAGGCATTAACTTTTATAAAACAATTAGAAAGTTGAATTCGAATTTAATTTCTTGCAAAAGAGAAATAAATCATTTAACGTGAAATTTAATTGAAATAAGTAGTAAATAATTTCACAAACGTTGCAATTTCAATGTTTGTGTACGTAATTGACCTATGCTATAATAGGGAAGTTGAAAAAATAAAATAGTTATTCATGGAGGTATTTATACATGACAGCAACTTGGGAAAAAAAGGAAGGTAACGAAGGATTATTAACAGTTACTGTTCCAGCAGAAAAAGTAGATAAAGCATTAGATCAAGCATTTAAAAAAGTAGTTAAACAAATTAATGTACCTGGATTCCGTAAAGGTAAAGTGCCTCGTCCAATTTTCGAACAACGTTTTGGCGTTGAAGCGTTATATCAAGACGCAGTAGACATCTTATTACCTGAAGCTTATGGTGAAGCAATTGATGAAACAGATATTAAACCTGTTGCTCAACCTGAAGTTAATGTAACTCAAATTGAAAAAGGTAAAGATTTCATTTTTGAAGCTACTGTAACTGTTGAACCAGAAGTTAAATTAGGTGACTACAAAGGTTTAGAAATTGAAAAACAAGAAACTGAATTAACTGATGAAGAATTAGAAGAATCAATTAACCATAGTTTAAGTCATATGGCTGAAATGGTTGTTAAAGAAGATGGCGCTGTTGAAAATGGCGACACTGTTAATATTGATTTCAGCGGATCAGTTGATGGTGAAGAATTTGAAGGTGGACAAGCTGAAGGTTACGACCTAGAAGTTGGTTCAGGTTCATTTATCCCAGGTTTCGAAGAGCAATTAGAAGGTATGAAAACTGGAGAAGAAAAAGATGTAGTAGTCACTTTCCCAGAAGAATACCATGCTGAAGAATTAGCTGGCAAAGAAGCTACGTTCAAAACAAAAGTAAATGAAATTAAATATAAAGAAGTACCTGAATTAGACGATGAAGTAGCTAATGAATTAGATTCTGAAGCAAATTCAGTTGATGAATACAAAGAAAATTTACGTAAACGTTTAGCTGAACAAAAAGCAACAGAAGCTGAAAACACTGAAAAAGAAGAAGCTATTAACAAAGCAACTGAAAATGCTACTATCGACATTCCTCAAGCAATGATCGATACAGAATTAGATCGTATGGTTCAAGAATTTGGCCAAAGAATTCAACAACAAGGTCTAGACTTACAAACTTACTTCCAAATTTCAGGTCAAAATGAATCTCAATTAAGAGAACAAATGAAAGACGATGCAGAACAACGTGTTAAAACAAACTTAACATTAACTGCAATTGCTGATGCTGAAAATATCGAAGTTACTGACGAAGATATCGATAAAGAATTAGAAAAAATGAGCGAACAATTTAATATCTCTGTAGAAGATATTAAAAACACATTAGGTAATACTGATATCGTGAAAAACGATGTTCGTATTCAAAAAGTAATTGACTTATTAAAAGATAATGCAAAATTAGTTGAAGGTAGTAAAGAAGACTAATTTATAGATATCCTCTACAGCAACAAACATTTAATATTATTATTCTTATATTAATAATTGGAAGGTTTAATAAGATAATCTATCTTGTGGGGTGGGGCCATGAGTTCAATCTATAACAGTTTGAATTCAGTCCCACTCTTTCCTATTCTTTAAGCAAATAAATTGAATGTTATTATGTTGCATTATAGAATGCTATCTAGTATAGTCTTTATGGAATAGGGGTGTAGAAAAGAATGTTCAAATTCAATGAAGATGAAGAAAATTTAAAATGCTCTTTCTGCGGTAAAGATCAAGATCAAGTTAAGAAATTAGTTGCAGGAAGTGGCGTGTATATTTGTAATGAGTGTATTGAACTATGCTCAGAAATCGTTGAAGAAGAATTAGCACAAAATTCTTCAGAAGAATTAACAGAATTACCAACTCCTAAAGAGATTATGGACCATTTAAATGAATATGTAATCGGTCAAGAAAAGGCTAAAAAAGCTTTATCTGTAGCTGTATATAATCACTATAAACGTATTCAACAACTAGGCCCTAATGAAGATGATGTTGAATTACAAAAAAGTAATATCGCATTAATCGGACCAACAGGTAGTGGTAAAACATTATTAGCACAAACATTAGCTAAAACATTAAATGTTCCATTTGCAATTGCAGATGCTACTAGTTTAACTGAAGCTGGCTATGTTGGTGACGACGTTGAAAATATCTTATTACGCTTAATTCAAGCAGCAGACTTTGATATAGACAAAGCTGAAAAAGGTATTATATACGTTGATGAAATTGACAAAATTGCAAGAAAATCTGAAAACACATCAATTACACGAGATGTTTCCGGTGAAGGTGTTCAACAAGCACTATTAAAAATCTTAGAAGGTACGACTGCTAGTGTACCTCCTCAAGGTGGACGTAAGCATCCGAACCAAGAATTGATTCAAATTGATACTACAAATATCTTATTCATCCTTGGTGGTGCATTTGATGGTATCGATGAAGTAATTAAACGTCGTTTAGGTGAAAAAGTAATTGGATTTGCTAGTAATGAAGCAGACAAATATGATGAAGAAGCATTACTAGAACAAATTAGACCAGAAGATTTACAGTCTTATGGTTTAATTCCAGAATTTATCGGTCGTGTTCCAATTGTAGCTAACTTAGAAACGCTAGATGTAGATGCACTTAAAAATATATTAACTCAACCTAAAAATGCATTAGTTAAACAATATACTAAAATGCTTGAATTAGATAACGTTGAATTAGTATTTAGCGATGAATCTTTATCTGCTATTAGTGAAAAAGCTATTGCACGTAAAACAGGGGCACGTGGTCTTCGTTCAATAATTGAAGAAGCACTAATTGATATTATGTACGATGTACCATCATCAGAAGATGTTACTAAAGTCGTCATTACCGAAAAAACAATCAATGATGAAGTTGAACCTGAATTATATGATTCAGAAGGTAATCTAATTAATGATAGTAAAACATCAGCATAAATAACGTTTAAATAGAGTCACATGTTTGTGGCTCTATTTTTTTGTTTAGAAAATGAGTGATTTACTTCTATTTGAAAATGTAGGATGACATTAATATAGGAGTAATGGTAAAGTGTTAATGTGAGAAATAAGTAAAGAGAGGATCACCAATGAAAATTAATCCTAATAATATAGATTTAATTATAAGTGCTGTCAAAGAAGAACAGTACCCAGAAACAGAAGTACCAGAAGTTGCATTAAGCGGACGTTCAAATGTGGGGAAATCATCATTTATTAATAGTATGATAGGTCGTAAAAACATGGCAAGAACTTCACAACAACCTGGTAAAACTCAAACATTAAATTTCTTTAATATCGATGACCAGCTTGTGTTTGTAGATGTGCCCGGTTACGGATATGCGAAAGTAAGTAAAGTACAACGTGAAAAATTCGGCAAAATGATTGAAGAATATTTAACAACACGTCAAAAATTACAACTCGTTATCCAACTTGTTGATTTGAGACATAATCCAACTGAAGATGACGTGCTCATGTATAATTATTTAAAACACTTTGATATACCGACGCTAATTATATGTACTAAAGAAGATAAAATTCCTAAAGGGAAAGTACAAAAGCATTTAATTAATATTAAACATAAATTAGATTTAGAAGATGGCGATACGATTGTAAGTTATTCTTCTGTCAAAAATAATAAACAACAACAAATTTGGGATCTTATCGAGTCTTATTTATAATTACTTTAAATATTCACATAAACATTTCTATATATACAATATTTTTATGAGATTTAAAGAAATTAGTAACAATTTTGACAAAAAATTGAATGTAGATTAGAATCTTTCTAATTTATTTGAGCAATCGACTTAATAAAAGATTCAAATGTGTTATACTTGTGTTATTGTAAGTATATGGAGGGCGTTATAAATGCATTTTATAGCAATAAGCATTAATCATCGAACTGCTGATGTAGCACTAAGAGAGCAGGTTGCTTTTAGAGATGATGCCTTACGATTAGCCCATGAAGATTTATATGAAACTAAATCCATCTTAGAAGATGTTATTTTATCTACATGCAATCGTACTGAAGTATACGCCGTTGTTGATCAAATCCATACAGGTCGTTATTACGTCCAAAGATTTTTAGCACGTAAATTTGGATTTGAAGTAGATGATATTAAAGATATGTCAGAAGTTAAAGTGGGGGACGAAGCAGTAGAACATCTATTGCGAGTTACTTCTGGATTAGATTCTATTGTACTTGGTGAAACACAAATTCTTGGTCAAATGCGAGATGCATTTTTCTTAGCTCAAGAAACAGGTACAACAGGAACAATTTTTAATCATTTATTTAAACAGGCAATTACTTTTGCTAAAAAAGCGCATAGTGAAACTGATATTGCAGATAATGCTGTTAGTGTTTCATATGCAGCTGTTGAATTAGCTAAAAAGGTATTCGGAAAACTAAAACATAAACAAGCTGTCATTGTTGGTGCAGGGGAAATGAGTGAACTATCACTCTTAAATCTTTTAGGATCAGGAATTACAGATATAACTATTGTTAATAGAACTTTGAGTAAAGCTAAAACTTTAGCTGAAAAACATCAAGTTAACTATCAATCTTTAGATGAATTACCAACTTTATTACAACATGCTGATATTGTTATCAGTTCTACAAGCTCAGAATCATATATCATTACCAACGATATGATTGAATCTATTGCTAATCATCGTAAATTAGATTCTTTATTACTCGTTGATATTGCAGTTCCACGAGACATAGAACCAGGTATTGATGCCATTAACAATATTTTCAACTACGACGTAGATGATTTAAAAGGACTCGTAGATGCGAACTTAAGAGAACGTCAGTTAGCTGCACAAACTATTGTTGAGCAAATACCTAGTGAGATTGAAACTCATAATGATTGGGTAAATATGTTAGGTGTGGTACCAGTTATTAGAGCATTACGTGAAAAAGCAATGAATATTCAATCTGAGACTATGGATAGTATTGATAGAAAGTTACCTGATTTATCAGAAAGAGAAAGAAAAATCATTTCTAAACATACGAAAAGTATTATTAACCAAATGTTAAAAGATCCTATTAAGCAGGCTAAAGAATTAAGTAGTGATAAGAAAAGTAACGAAAAATTAGAGCTCTTTCAAAGCATTTTTGACATAGAAGCTGAAAATCCTTATGAACAAGCAAGACAGCACAAAGAAAGTAAGGCTAAAGAAATTTCGGCTCGTCGAATTTTTAGTTTTGAATAAGCATATTAATATGGTGATGATATGCAAGAAAACCTGTTTATTAGATTTCATGAAATAATATTAATTATATATTTGATAAGCATTGTTTGCTATTTTCTAGATTTTGTACGTAAAAGTCATAAGATTAGAGTATTTGGCATGTATACATTAGGGATTGTTTGGGTTTTACAAACAATCTCTTTATCTGTTTTTATTATACAAACAAAACATGTGCCATTAGGTTCTTTATTCGACGTATTTTTCTCGTTGACGTGGATTATTATTTCAATATCACTGATTTTGAATTTAATAAAAACATTAAATTTTTCTGTTTTCTTTTTAAATTTAATTGGTTTTATCCTTATGGCAATGATTACGTTTGAACCTAACAGATATCATAGCCAAGTTCAGCAAATTGCAGTAATCAATGAATTATTACTTGTTCATATAGGTTTAGCTATATTGAGTTATGCCTTTTTTGCACTAGCATTTGTAAATTGTTTACTTTATATCATTCAATATCGTAATTTAAAAGAAAAGAATTTTGATCAAAAATACTTTAGAATCGGAAGTGTAGCCACACTTGAATCTATTGTATTTTTTACAACTTTAGCAGGTTGGATTATACTCATAATTAGTATTATTTTAGGCGCTCAATGGGGTGTTTTCTCTGTAGGAGAACGAATCTTTATTGATCCTAAAGTTATCTTTTCAACTATCATTACAATATTGTATGGTATTTATTTAATATTTAGAGTGAGAAAAGTTTTCATTCAAAGATATCTTATATACTTTAATATTATTTTATTCTGTTTATGCATGATTAATTTGTTTTTTACTACTCATTTCTCATAATTAATAGTAGTTAAAATTAATAGCATTGAAATATATAATAAGATTGAGTGATTGTTTAGGAGGCAGCAAAATGCGTAAGTTAGTGGTTGGATCTCGAAGAAGTAAACTAGCCTTAACACAAAGTCAACAATTTATAGATAAGTTGAAACAAGTACGACCTGACTTAGATATAGAAATTAAAGAAATAGTAACTAAAGGTGACCGTATTGTTGATAAACAGTTATCTAAAGTTGGTGGCAAAGGTTTATTTGTTAAAGAAATCCAAAACGAATTATTCAATAAAGAAATAGATATGGCTATACATTCTTTAAAAGACGTTCCAAGTATTATTCCAGAAGGACTGACATTAGGATGTATTCCTGATAGAGAAATTCCATTTGATGCATATATTTCTAAAGATCATACTCCTCTAAGAGAGTTGCCAGAAGGAAGCATCGTTGGAACAAGTTCGTTAAGAAGAGGTGCTCAAATTTTAGCCAAATATCCACATTTAGAAATAAAATGGATTAGAGGTAATATTGATACACGTCTAAAAAAATTAGAAACCGAAGATTATGATGCAATTATACTTGCCGCTGCTGGATTAAAACGTATGGGTTGGTCAGATGATATAGTGACAACTTATTTAGATAAAGATATTTTACTTCCAGCCATTGGTCAAGGTGCATTAGGTATTGAATGTAGAAGCGATGATGCTGAATTGTTAGAGCTTTTAAAAGAAGTTCATAACGAAGATGTAGAAAAATGTGTGACTGCTGAAAGAACATTTTTAGCTGGGATGGATGGTAGTTGCCAAGTTCCTATCGGTGGCTATGCTACGATTAATGGCAGTAAAGAAATAGAATTCACAGGATTAATCATGACACCTGATGGTACTGAACGATATGAACATACTGCTATAGGTACTTCTCCAGTAGAACTTGGTAGAGAAGTTAGTCGTGTTTTAAAAGAACAAGGTGCTTATGAAATTATTAGGAAATTAAATGAAGAACAATAATCTTCGAGGTGACACTTAAAAATGAGACCAGTTGTAGTTATGACACAAACAAGTAAATTTCAAAGTGATTTGGTTGAGATTATTCATAAACCATTTATAGAAATACAATCACTTTATTTTGATGAAAACTTGTTAAAAAATAACTATGACTGGCTTATTTTTTCGTCTAAAAATGCAGTCAAATATTTTTTAAAATATATGAATTTGGTAAATTATCAAAAGGTAGCTGCAATAGGTAAAAAAACTGCTGAATATTGTCAATCATTAGATATATCAGTAGATTTCATTCCAATTGATTATTCACAAGAAGGATTTATAAATCAATTCTCAGAACACAATCAAAAGATACTTTTACCTTCAAGTAAACAAGCTAGACCGTATTTATATGATGAGTTATCAAAAACAAATGATGTAGTTAAAATTGATTTGTATGAACCTATACCTAATTATCAAAATATCAAAGAAGTGAAATCTCTAATCAATAATCACAAAATTGATGCTTTAACATTTTCAAGTTCGTCTTCAGTGCGTTATTATTTTAATGAAGACCCGATACCTAAGTTTGATCATTACTTTGCAATTGGTAAGCAAACGGCTGAAACACTTCATTCTTTTAATCAAACAGTAAAGATTGCAAATAAACAAACATTAGCGTCGATAATAGATAAAATATTAGAAAGTAGGGACAAAAATGAAATTTGATAGACATAGAAGATTACGTTTCTCTCGAACAATGCGAGATATGGTGCGAGAAACACATGTTAGAAAAGAAGATTTAATTTATCCTATATTTGTAGTTGAAAAAGATGACGTGAAAAGTGAAATTAAATCACTACCAGGTATATATCAAATAAGCTTGAATTTATTACACGAAGAAATAAAAGAAGCTTATGATTTAGGTATTAGAGCAATTATGTTCTTCGGTGTACCTAATGAAAAAGATGATGTTGGTTCTGGTGCATATGATCATAATGGTGTTATTCAAGAAGCAACTAGAATAGCTAAAAAAATGTACAGTGATTTATTAATCGTTGCAGACACATGTTTATGTGAATATACAGACCATGGCCATTGTGGCGTCATTGATGATCATACTCATGATGTTGATAATGATAAATCATTACCTTTATTAGTTAAAACAGCTATTTCTCAAGTAGAAGCAGGTGCAGACATCATAGCACCAAGTAATATGATGGATGGCTTTGTAGCAGAAATTAGACAAGGATTAGATGATGCAGGATATCAAAATGTACCAATTATGAGTTATGGTATTAAATATGCATCAAGTTTCTTCGGTCCGTTTAGAGATGCAGCTGATTCTGCTCCTTCATTTGGAGACCGTAAGACATATCAAATGGATCCTGCCAATCGTTTAGAAGCACTTAGAGAATTAGAAAGTGATTTAAAAGAAGGTTGTGACATGATGATTGTTAAACCAGCTTTAAGTTACTTAGATATTGTTCGCGATGTTAGAAATAATACTAATATTCCTGTTGTTGCATATAATGTAAGTGGGGAATATAGTATGACAAAAGCAGCTGCTTTAAATGGTTGGATTGATGAAGAAAAAGTAGTTATGGAACAAATGGTTTCAATGAAACGTGCTGGTGCAGATATGATTATTACTTACTTTGCTAAAGATATTTGCCAGTATTTAGATAAATTACCAAATGATTAATAAAGAGGAGGCAAATACAATGGGATATGAAAAATCAATTAAAGCAATGGAAGTTGCTGAAGACTTAATGCCAGGTGGTGTTAATAGCCCGGTTCGTGCTTTTAAATCAGTAGATACACCAGCTATTTTTATGGATCATGCAGAAGGTTCAAAAATATACGATATAGATGGTAATGAATATATTGACTATGTACTTAGTTGGGGACCACTTATTTTAGGTCATAAAAATAAACAAGTTATTGAAAATCTTCACAAAGCTGTAGATAATGGTACGAGCTTCGGTGCTTCAACATTACAAGAAAATAAATTAGCGCAATTAGTAATTGATCGAGTTCCATCAATTGAAAAAGTTAGAATGGTATCATCAGGAACTGAAGCAACATTAGATACGTTAAGATTAGCACGTGGTTATACAGGACGTAATAAAATAGTTAAATTTGAAGGGTGCTATCATGGTCATAGTGATTCATTATTAATTAAAGCAGGGTCAGGCGTTGCTACATTAGGTTTACCAGATTCACCTGGTGTACCAGAAGGTATCGCTAAAAATACTATCACAGTTCCTTATAATGATCTTGAATCTTTACGTCTTGCTTTTGAAAAATATGGTGATGACATTGCGGGTATCATCGTTGAACCAGTAGCAGGTAATATGGGTGTTGTTCCTCCAGTTGAAGGATTTTTACAAGGTCTAAGAGATATAACTAATGAATATGGTTCTCTGTTGATATTTGATGAAGTTATGACTGGTTTTAGAGTAGGTTATAATTGTGCTCAAGGATATTTTGGTGTAACACCTGATTTAACATGTTTAGGTAAAGTTATTGGTGGAGGTTTACCAGTAGGCGCATTTGGTGGTAAAAAAGAAATAATGGATCAAATAGCTCCTGTAGGAAATATTTATCAAGCGGGTACTTTATCAGGTAATCCTTTAGCAATGACAAGTGGCTACGAAACTTTAAGTCAATTAAGACCAGAATCATATGATTATTTCAATGAATTAGGTGACTTACTTGAAAAAGGACTAAAAGAAGTGTTTGCAAAACATAATGTTCCAATTACTGTTAACCGCGCAGGTTCAATGATTGGATACTTCCTAAATGAAGGTCCAGTTACAAACTTCGAACAAGCAAATAAAAGTGACTTAAAATTATTTAGTGAGATGTATAGAGAAATGGCAAAAGAAGGCGTATTCTTACCACCATCTCAATTTGAAGGTACATTTTTATCAACTGCACATACTAAAGAAGATATTGAAAAAACAATTCAAGCCTTTGATAACTCATTAAGTCGAATTGTAAAATAACTAACTATTTAAACATAGAAATTGAAGTTTTGAATTATTTTAAAAGAGCCATACTTTTTGCTAAGCAAATGAGTATGGCTCGTTTAATATATAGCTAGTATTGGTATAATAAAATAACGTAATTATAATAAATCCTGATACTTTAATAAAGGTAGTGTGTGAATGAAAACAATATATATAAATAACCTGATAATATTGGTATTATCTGTGTTGATAAGTTTGCTTCTAAAAGTATCACATATCTTATTGCCATTTATGTTCGGTCCTATCATAGCCGCCATTTTATGTATTAAAGTATTTAAATTAGATATAAAATGGCCATTTTGGTTAAGCCAAATCGGATTGATTTGTTTAGGTGTACAAATTGGTTCTACTTTTACTAGAACTGTAATAAAAGATATTCAAGCAAGCTGGTTTTCAATTGTAATAGTGTCAGTATTATTATTAGTATTAGCATTATTAATTGCTTATTTCTTTAAAAAAATAGCTAAAGTTAATACTGAAACGGCTATATTGAGTGTGATTCCAGGAGCATTGAGCCAAATGTTAGTCATGGCTGAAGAAGATAAAAAAGCGAACATACTAGTAGTGAGTTTAACGCAAACATCACGTATTATATTTGTAGTCATCTTAGTCCCATTAATTTCATATTTCTTTAAAAACGATCAAAGTAGTGAAGGACATATAGTTAAAGCGCAACCGCTAACTCATGTACTAAATTTTTGGCAAGTTTGTATATTAATTGTCTCCATTATTTTAGTATATTGGCTAATGACAAAAATTAATTTTCCTACAAAACAGTTATTAGCACCAATTGTTGTATTAATTATATGGAATATATCTACTGATATTACTTTTGCATTAGACAACTGGTTGCTCGCTTCTGCACAAGTAATCTATATGATTAGAATAGGCTTACAAATTGCAAGACTACTTTCAGATTTAAAAGGAAGAATTGCGGTTGCTATTGCATTTCAAAATATAATGCTCATTATAGCTGCATTTATAATGGTATGTGTATTACATCTATTCACGCATGATTCTATTAATGAATTATTCCTAGGGGCTGCTCCAGGAGGTATGAGTCAGATAGTATTGGTTGCTATCGAAACTGGTGCAGATGTAGCTATGATTTCAAGTTATCATATATTTAGAATCTTTTTTATATTATTTTTAATAGCGCCTTTAATCAATTATTTCCTAAAATATAGAGCTAGACAGCAATAAATTATAATAAGCGCATATAAATGGTGTGATTGTATACCAATTATATGCGCTTATATATTATATCTAATTAATGCTTAGGTTTTTGAGGACAGTCTTTTAAATGTGCATCATATAGACCTGCAGCTTCTAAAAATGAAAATACTGTGACTGGACCTAGAAATTTAAATCCGTATTTCTTTAAATCTTTAGAAAGTTGAGTTGCACGTTCATCAACGGTAATTCGATCTTCAGGTACTTCATATCCCAAATCTATAGGTTTACCATCAACATATGACCATAAATAGTCACTAAAGCTACCATAATCTTGTTCAATTTTTAAATAACCTTTAGCTTGGCCAATAATAGCTTCTATTTTTTTACGGTTATGAATAATATTAGGAAAATCCATTAATCTATCGACATCATCTTCAGTCATTGATGCAACTTTTTCAGGTTCAAATTGATAAAAAGCTTCCTCATACGATGCTTTCTTTTTTAATATAGTAAGCCAGGACAGTCCAGCATGTTGAGATTCTAAGGCTAATAATTTAAATAAATCTTTGCTATCATACATGGGTTGTCCCCATACTTGATCATGATATTCAATATAAATAGGATCTTTAGTACCAAAGGCACAAGGGTTCATAAAATTCCTCCTAATAGATTGACTTATGTGAATTTCCATTATACTATAATTAAGTAAATGAATATAATGTTTGGGAAGAGTAGGTTTTAATTACTTATTAGAGAGTGTATGGTTGGTGAAAATACATAGATAATTGTTACTGAAGGTAGCCCACTAAGTTCTTTTGCTGAATAGATGTATCGATAGTAGGCAAAAGCGTGTTTGAGCGTTAATCAATTCTAGAGTGCTCGAAAGTATAGGATAAGATAAAATCTTAATCTAAAATACTTTCTTGAATATAGGTGGTACCACGGAACATCCGTCCTATGATAATAGGAAGGGTGTTCTTTTTTATTTTTTGAGGAGGAAACAACAATATGGAAATGAAACCAAAATATAATCCACGCGAAGTAGAAGCGGGAAGATATGATGAATGGGTGAAAAATGGTTACTTTAAACCATCAGAAGATACAAATAAAGAAACTTACACAATAGTAATTCCACCACCTAATGTGACCGGTAAATTACATTTAGGTCATGCTTGGGATACTACATTACAAGATATTATTACACGTATGAAACGTATGCAAGGATATGACACGTTATATTTACCAGGTATGGACCATGCCGGAATTGCTACTCAAGCTAAAGTTGAAGCTAAACTTAATGAACAAGGTATTTCTCGTCATGATATCGGTCGTGAGAAATTTTTAGAACAAGCTTGGGATTGGAAAGAAGAATACGCTTCATTTATTCGCCAACAATGGTCTAAATTAGGACTTGGACTTGATTATAGTAGAGAACGTTTTACTTTAGATGATGGCTTAAGTAAAGCTGTTAAAAAAGTATTCGTAGATCTTTATAATAAAGGTATTATCTATAGAGGAGAACGTATTATTAACTGGGATCCTCAAGCGCGTACTGCATTATCTGATATTGAAGTTATCCATGAAGATGTTCAAGGTGCGTTTTATCATTTTAAATATCCATATGCAGACGGCGATGGATATATTGAAATTGCAACGACTCGACCAGAAACAATGTTAGGTGATACAGCGATTGTTGTTAACCCTAATGATGAAAGATATAAAGATGTTATAGGGAAAAAAGTTATATTACCAATTGTGGGAAGAGAACTACCTATTTTAGCAGATGAATATGTCGATATTGAATTTGGTTCTGGTGCAATGAAAGTAACACCTGCACATGATCCTAATGACTTCGAAATTGGTCAACGTCATGATTTAGAAAACATCATCGTTATGGATGAAAAAGGTCATATGAATGATAAAGCTGGAAAATATGAAGGACTTGAAAGATTCGAATGTCGTAAACAACTAGTTGAAGATTTAAAAGAGCAAGATTTAGTTATTAAAATTGAAGAGCACGAACATTCAGTAGGACATTCTGAAAGATCTGGTGCTGTAGTCGAACCATATTTATCAACACAATGGTTTGTAAAAATGAAGCCATTAGCACAACGTGCGTTAGATAATCAAAAAACTGATGATCGTATCGATTTTTATCCTCCTAGATTTGAAAATACTTTTAATCGTTGGATGGAAGAAATTCGTGATTGGACTATTTCAAGACAATTATGGTGGGGCCACCAAATTCCTGCTTGGTATCATAAAGAAACAGGTGAAATTTTTGTAGGTGAAAGTGCGCCAGAAGATATTGAGAACTGGACTCAAGATGAAGATGTTTTAGATACATGGTTCTCAAGTGCGCTATGGCCGTTTTCAACTTTAGGTTGGCCAGATACTGATGCTGATGATTTTAAACGTTATTTCCCTACCAATGCGCTTGTAACTGGTTATGATATTATTTTCTTCTGGGTAGCTCGTATGATTTTCCAAGGTCTTGAATTCACAGATCGTAGACCTTTTAATGATGTTCTATTACATGGTTTAGTTAGAGCAGAAGATGGACGCAAAATGAGTAAGTCTCTTGGTAATGGTGTAGACCCAATGGATGTTATCGATGAATATGGGGCAGACAGTTTAAGATACTTCCTAGCTACTGGTTCAGCACCAGGACAAGATTTGCGTTATTCAACAGAAAAAGTTGAATCTGTATGGAATTTTATTAATAAAATTTGGAATGCAGCACGATTTAGTTTAATGAATATTGGGGAAGAATTTAATGTTGAAGATATCGATTTATCTGGTAACTTATCTTTAGCAGATAAATGGATTTTAACTAGATTAAATGAAACGATTGCGACAGTGACTGATTTAAGTGATAAATATGAATTCGGTGAAGTAGGTCGTGCGTTATATAACTTCATTTGGGATGAGTTCTGTGATTGGTATATTGAAATGAGTAAAATACCAATGAATGGTGAAGATGAAGAACAAAAACAAATAACACGTTCTGTACTAAGTTATGTATTAGATCGTATTATGAGAATGTTGCATCCATTTATGCCATTTGTTACTGAAAAAATTTGGCAAAGCTTGCCTCATGAAGGAGAAACAATTGTTAATGCAGCATGGCCTACAGTAAACCAAGAATTAATGTTTGATGATAGTAAACAAACGATGCAACAACTAGTTGAGATTATTAAATCAGTAAGACAATCACGAGTTGAAGTTAATACACCTTTATCTAAAGCGATACCAATTATGATTCAAGCTAAAGATGAAAATATTAAATCAACACTTACTGAAAATGCTGATTACATTGAACGATTCTGTCATCCTAGTGAATTAAATATAGATGTGAATATCGAAATTCCTGAAAAAGCTATGACTTCTGTAGTATTAGCAGGCAAAGTCATTTTACCTTTAGAAGGATTAATTGATATGGATAAAGAAATTGCTCGTTTAGAAAAAGAATTAGATAAATTGCAAAGTGAACTTGACCGAGTAGATAAGAAATTAGCCAACGAAAACTTTGTAAATAAAGCACCCGAAAAAATTATTAATGAAGAAAAAGAAAAGCAAAAGCATTATAAAGAAAAATATGATGGTGTTAAAGCAAGAATTGAACAATTAAAATCATAGGAGTATGTGTCATGAATTACCTTGAAAGCCTTTATTGGATACATGAAAGAACGAAGTTTGGCATCAAACCAGGCGTGAAACGTATGGAATGGATGTTAGAAAAACTAAATAATCCTCAAGATAATATAAAAGGAATACATGTTGGTGGTACGAATGGCAAAGGTTCAACTGTGGCTTATTTAAGATCAGCATTGGTTGAGAATAATTATGAAGTAGGGACTTTTACTTCTCCTTATATCGAAACATTTAATGAGCGTATAAGTTTAAATGGCCAACCAATTACAAATGACGAGATTGTTGAACTTGTCTCTCGTGTAAAACCTGTAAGTGAAACTTTAGAACTAGAAACTGAGCTTGGTAATGCAACAGAATTTGAAATTATTACAACGATGATGTTTTTATATTTTGGAGAAATACACCCTGTTGATTTTGTTATTATCGAAGCGGGCTTAGGTATAAAAAATGATTCAACGAATGTATTTAATCCAATTATTTCTATTTTAACGAGTATAGGTTTAGATCATACTGATATTTTAGGAAATAGTTATTTAGATATAGCTAAAGATAAAGGTGATATCATTAAACCTAATACACCGATAATATATTCTGTGAAAAACGAAGATGCTTTGAAATATATTCGTGACTATGCAGTTGAACAAAATGCAACACCTATTGAACTGGATAGAGAAATTGTTGTAGTTTCTCAAGACGATGAATTTACTTATAGATATAAAGATTATGAATTAGAAACTATCATTTTAAATATGCTAGGTGATCATCAGAAAGAAAATGCTGCATTAGCAATAACTGCACTAATTGAATTAAATGAAGCAGGCATTATTGAATTAGACTTTAACAAAATGATAGATGGCATCGAAAATGTAAACTGGGTAGGCAGAATTGAACAAGTTAAAGATCAACCTTTAATGATTATTGATGGTGCCCATAATAATGAAAGTGTAGAAGCATTAATTGATACTATTAAATATTATTATGGCAGAGATCAAATTGATATATTATTTTCAGCAATTAAAGGTAAACCTATTAGTGACATGTTAGATAAATTGGAAGAAATTGCTTCTAAATTTTACGTGACTGATTTTAATTTTCCTAAAGCTTTAGCAAAAGAAGAAATCATCGAGAATAAAAACATTGAAAATGTTGAATTAGTTGATGATTATACGAAGTTTATTGAAAATTATAATGGACATGGTCTCGTCATTACTGGTAGTTTATATTTTATAAGTGAAGTTAAAGCTAGATTAAATTTTGAATAAATAAGTAAGTTGCAGTATTATCCTTATATTTTAAGAGGCTTTATTAAACTGTCGATACAAATTAAAAATTGTATCGACAGTTTTTTGTATATTAATTTTATAGAGGTTGTTTATGTATTATATAACTATTAAATAATATTTACTTATTTTATTGTTGTGATATAATGTATTTGAAAGGGGTGCTTAATGTTAGTTTATGCTTTTTTCTCTTCGATACTATTTAGTTTTTTATATCAGTTTTCGACGATAGATAAAGTACAATTACAATATTTAATATCAAGATCAACATGTGATTATTGCAAAACAACTATTAAATATATTGATTTAATTCCAATTTTTAGTTTTCTCATACTTAGAGGTACTTCAAGGTGCTGCCATAAACGTTTGAAATATAATTATATAATTGGTGAGATCCTAGCACTGCTTCCCATACCATTGATTTATTACAATGTAATCCATACTAATCCCCAAATATATTTAACAATCTATCTATTTTTATTAATTATGTCTCTCAATGATATAGATTATTTCTCTATTAATATTCATTTTTTGATTACGTTCTTACTTATATTGTTCTTCACAAATCACACTTTTCCACATTCATTTTTTTTAACTTTTATCATTAGTCATATTTGCTATTTTATTATCCATCAATATATTGGATATGGTGACATTCTTCTCTTTAATATACTCTCTTTATTTTTACCTATTGAATATATATTTTACATTGTACTTTTCACTTTCATAATTGGAGGATTCATTTCAATCTTCATTAAAATCTTCTTGAATCCCAATATCACTCGCATTCCGCTTATTCCATTTATATTTTTATCATTTATTTTTGTATCTAGTTACTTTCCACTATTGAATGATTTTTTAGGAGGAATATTTATATGAAAATCAAAGAAATGGCAACATCAGAGAAACCTAGAGAACGTTTACTTACTTATGGTACTGACACTCTATCAAATTCTGAATTGTTAGCTATATTAATTAATACTGGTAGAAAAGGGTTTTCAAGTATTGATATAGCAAATGAATTATTAAGTCATACATCGTCACTTAAAGATTTAAAAAAACTTTCTATTAAAGACTTAATTAAAGTGAAGGGGATAGGTTATTATAAAGCGATTACTTTGAAAGCAGCATTTGAATTAGGTGAAAGAATGAATCGTTTATCTCATCATGAATCCGTAAAAATAACTTGTCCAAGTGATGTAGCAGATTTAATGATGTCTAAATTAAAGGATTTAGAACAGGAACATTTTTATGTTTTATTGTTAAATTCAAAAAACGTGGTTATTAAGCAAAAATGTGTTTTTATAGGAACTTTGAACAGTTCTATCATACATCCTAGAGAAATATTTAATGTTGCAATTAAAGAATCGTGCAATGCTATGATAGTTGTTCATAATCATCCGTCAGGTGATGTGTTAACCATAGTATAATAAATAATAGTAGTTAAAGTAGTTCAGGAGGAGATGTTAAAGGGAGATTTTACTTTAAATAAAAATTAACAAGGTTTATAATTTGTAGTACTTAAAGTGTTTAAAGAGGGAGGCGCGTGTGAGGGTTCAAAGGATAGAAATGGAGAATAAGCCGTATCCATTGTATTTATTACTAGATAAAGAATACCAGCTAATTGAACCAGTAATGAAATTTATTAAATACTTAGATAACACTGGTAAGTCTCCAAATACCATTAAAGCATACTGCTATCATTTAAAGTTGCTGTATGAGTTCATGGAACAGAGAGGCGTTATTCTTAATGATATTAACTTTGAGTTGTTAGCAGACTTCGTAGGTTGGTTGAGATATCCAACAGCAAATAATGTAATTGATCTTCAGCCAAAAGAAGCCATAAGAGAAGAAACGACAGTGAATACAATTTTAAATGCCGTTATGAGTTTTCTTGATTATTTAAGTAGATTAGGAGAATTTAAATCAATTGATGTATTTAAACAAGCAAAGGGAAGAAACTTCAAAGGATTTTTACATCATGTTAATAAGGGTAGATACCAAAAGAATGTCTTAAAGTTAAGGGTTAAAAAGAAACAGATAAGAACATTGACAGCAGAGGAAGTTAAGCAAATTATTGACGCTTGTCATACGAAAAGAGATAAGTTAATTTTAATGCTTATGTATGAAGGTGGTTTAAGAATCGGTGAAGTGTTATCGCTTAGGCTTGAAGATATTGCCACTTGGGACAATCAAATCCATTTAACACCTAGAGATGTTAATGTTAATGAAGCTTATATTAAATTAAGGAAGGAAAGAACAATACATGTGAGTAAAGAACTGATGTCACTTTATACAGATTACTTGGTATATGAGTATAGTGAGGAATTGGAGCATGACTATGTTTTTATTTCCTTAAAAGAAGGTTATTTTGGGAAACCACTAAAGTACCAAAGTGTTCTTGATCTAGTTAGAAGAATAGTTAAAAGGACTGGAATAGAATTTACATCGCATATGCTTCGCCACACTCACGCAACGCAGCTAATTAGGGAAGGATGGGATGTTGCGTTCGTTCAAAAGAGATTAGGTCACGCACATGTTCAGACAACGTTAAATACCTACGTTCATCTTTCAGATCAGGATATGAAAAATGAGTTTAATAAATACCTTGAGAGAAAGGAGCATAAGAAATGAATGCTTCTAGTAAAAGGAAAATTATCAGTCAGAGTGAGATCAGCAAAAAAATAGCTGTAATGAATGAAGAAATGCAAGGGTTTTGGGCTAATAATAGTTGGGATATAAGAAAATGTCCACATCCTTCTGCCATAGAATTAAGTAAGAATCCTGCTTTAAGAAATCGTTGGGTTCGTTTTGAACGTGTTAAAAATCTGTGGTTAAGAACAGAATTGAAATATTTTTATTTTTACCATTTAAACAATGGAATATGGAATGCAAAAACTGTCTGGATTAGAAAAGGAACAGTAATTAATAAAATGTTGGATTTTTTAGATTTAAAGTATCCCAGCATTACTTCAATTACTGAAGTTCCTATTGATAAAGCAATGACGGAGTATAGAACATATTTGACAAAACAGGGTGTTAGAATTACCACCACTAATTATAAGATTACTGCTAATCAAGAAAAAACACCTGTAAAAGCTAATTCTTACTATGTTACTAATCTTAAACAATTTATTGAGTTTTATGAGGATTTTTATTTTGATGGAGAGGAGTGGGATAAAGACGTTTGGGATAGACGAAACTTACCTTTGCCAGATGATAAGGTTAACCCAACACAATATGAATATACAATTAACTTTAAAGGGTTTCGGAATACATATTTTAAACAGCTTGTAAAAAGATATTGTAAGTTAAGATTGAACATGGATAGCTTTTCCTATGTAAGTGATATTGCCCAAAAACTTAAAGAGTTCTTTAATTTTCTGGACATAAAGTTTAAACACGTTCAGAGAGTACACCAATTAACGAGAGTGGAAATTGAAGCATATTTAAGTGAACTAAACATGATGGGAATAAAACCTAGTACAATAACTGGGAGGATCTCTATATTGGAAGGACTATTTAGTACCCTTCATAGGCTAGAATGGGATGATGTTCCTTCCAAATTATTAATTTATCCCGAGGACTATCCGAAAATACCAAGAGCAAAACCTCGCTTTATAGACGAATTCGTTCTAGAGCAATTGAACAGTCATCTTGATAAATTACCCGAATATATAGCTACGATGACTATGATTGTTCAAGAATGTGGAATGAGGATAAGTGAATTGTGCACCTTGAAAAAAGGCTGTTTATTAGAGGACAAAGATGGAGATTACTTTTTAAAGTATTATCAATGGAAAATGAAAAAGGAGCATATAGTTCCAATATCTAAAGAGGTAGCTTTACTTATTAAAGTTCGGGAAGATAAAGTTTCAGAGGAATTTCCAGATAGTGAATACCTCTTTCCAAGAAAAGATGGATCGCCATTAAAACAAGAAACATTTAGAGGCGAGTTAAATAAATTAGCTTATGAGCAAAATATAGTGGATAAATCAGGCGAGATTTATAGATTCCATGCCCATGCCTTTCGCCATACAGTAGGAACAAGAATGATTAACAACGGGGTGCCCCAGCATATTGTGCAGAAATTTTTGGGACATGAAAGCCCAGAAATGACAAGCAGATACGCTCATATCTTTGATGAAACTCTAAAAAATGAATTTACTAAATTTCAAGAAAAACTGGTTACCAATAATGGAGATGTGCTCAATCTAGATGATGATAGTGAAGTCGATGATGTAGAGCTTCAATGGTTCAAGAAAAATATAAATGCACAAGTGCTTCCAAATGGTTATTGTAGATTGCCAGTAATAGCAGGTGGTTGTCCACATGCGAATGCATGCTTAGATTGCACTCACTTCTGTACCAGTAAGCAATTCTTACCACAGCATGAAGAACAGTTAGAGCGTACAGAAGAGTTATTAACCATAGCAAAGGATAAACAATGGCAAAGACAAATAGAGACTAATAGCCGTGTTAAAGAGCGTTTAGAACAAATCATTGGAAGTTTGACGGGGTAATTATCAATGGATAAACAAGTTAGAAATACAACAGAAATTGTACGTTTGGCGAAGCAGAAATCACAAAAGACAAGGGAAAAAGTAGACAAAGCGATTTCTAAATTTTCGATTGAAGGTAAAGCTATTAATTTTAATTCAATAGCAAAGGAAGCTAATGTTTCTAAATCATGGCTTTATAAGGAACACGATATTAGGCAAAGAATCGAATCCCTTCGTGAGCGTCAAATAACATCAAATGTAGTCTCAAAACCCAAGAAAAGTTCTCGTTCGGAGGAAATCCTTATAAAAACCTTAAAAAGAAGAGTTATGGAATTAGAAAAAGAAAATAAAAAATTACAGAACCAAATTCAAAAATTATATGGAGATCTGTATAATAAAGAGTAGTTTTAATTATTAATCTGTAGACAGATTGTGAAAGGATGCAGTTAAACTAACGGGGTAGTTATGTTTAAGATACTTTAAAATTTGGTTAAAATCTCCGAAAGGATTGGTTTCTAACATTAGAAATCAATCCTTTTTAATATTAATTATATATCATTCAAACAATCATTTGACTATTTGTTTATGGTGGGATATATTATAATCATCAAACAAACAGTCATTTGAATAAGGAGGATAATTATGACAAAAGATATGTGTGAAGTTACCTATATTCATGAAGATAAGGTAAACAGGGCTAAAAAAGACCTTGCTAAACAGAATCCTATGGATGTAGCGAAAGTTTTTAAGGCTCTATCAGATGATACAAGAGTTAAAATTGCTTATGTTTTGTCTTTAGAGGGAGAGTTATGTGTTTGTGATGTAGCTAATATCATTGAATCTTCAACGGCTACGGCATCCCATCATTTAAGATTATTGAAAAATTTAGGTATAGCAAAATACCGTAAAGAAGGAAAATTAGTCTATTATTCACTAGATGATGAGCATGTTAAACAGCTTGTAGAAAAAGCTTTCATGCATCAAAGGGAGGTTGCTAGTATTGGATAGTTCAGCAAAAACATTAACAGAAGATAAACAGGTTTACCGTGTGGAGGGTTTCTCGTGTGCGAATTGTGCTGGGAAGTTTGAAAAAAATGTGAAAGAACTACCAGGGGTGTATGATGCTAAAGTCAATTTCGGAGCTTCCAAAATTGATGTCTTTGGCAGTGCAACCGTTGAAGATCTGGAAAAGGCTGGTGCTTTCGAGAATCTTAAAGTGGCACCAGAGAAGGCTAGAAGACGGGTCGAACCAGTGGTAACAGAAGATAAAAATGTTTACCGTGTGGAGGGATTTTCCTGCGCAAACTGTGCTGGGAAGTTTGAAAAAAATGTAAAACAACTAGCTGGAGTTCAGGATGCAAAAGTGAACTTTGGCGCTTCCAAAATTGATGTATATGGAAATGCATCGGTTCAAGAGCTTGAAAAAGCAGGTGCTTTCGAGAATCTTAAGGTATTTCCCGAAAAACTAGCGAATTCATCGATGCAAGCGGTCAAAGAAGACACTAAGGCTCCTAAAGAAGAGAAAATACCGTTTTATAAAAAACACAGCACATTGCTGTTTGCCACATTACTGATTGCTTTTGGTTACCTTTCTCACTTTGTAAATGGAGAAGATAACCTTGTAACTTCCATGTTATTTGTAGGTTCGATTGTAATTGGCGGATATTCACTATTTAAAGTTGGTTTTCAAAATTTGATACGCTTTGATTTCGACATGAAAACCCTGATGACCGTAGCAGTTATTGGAGCTGCCATCATTGGTGAATGGGCAGAGGCATCCATTGTTGTCGTTCTCTTTGCAATCAGTGAAGCACTTGAACGTTTTTCTATGGATAGAGCAAGACAGTCCATTCGTTCATTGATGGATATTGCCCCAAAAGAAGCACTTGTTAGGCGGAATGGTCAGGAAATAATGATCCATGTGGACGATATTGCCGTGGGTGATATTATGATCGTCAAACCAGGGGAGAAAATTGCCATGGATGGGATCATTATAAATGGTGTGTCGGCTGTCAACCAGGCTGCTATAACAGGAGAATCTGTCCCTGTTGCCAAAACGGTAGATGATGAAGTATTTGCAGGTACGCTTAACGAAGAGGGACTACTTGAAGTAAAAATCACCAAATACGTAGAGGATACAACTATCTCCAAGATTATTCATCTGGTTGAGGAAGCACAAGGAGAGCGCGCTCCAGCGCAAGCATTCGTAGATAAATTTGCGAAATATTATACGCCGATCATTATGGTTATTGCGGCGCTCGTTGCAGTCGTTCCACCTTTATTCTTTGGTGGAAGTTGGGATACTTGGGTTTATCAAGGATTAGCGGTACTTGTAGTTGGATGTCCGTGTGCATTAGTTATTTCTACTCCAATCTCGATTGTCTCGGCAATTGGAAATGCAGCTAAAAAAGGTGTGTTGATTAAAGGCGGTGTCTATCTAGAGGAATTAGGAGCCATTAAGGCAATCGCATTTGATAAAACAGGAACACTGACAAAAGGTGTACCAGTGGTAACAGATTTTAAAGTGTTAAATGATCAAGTGGAAGAAAAAGAGCTGTTTTCCATTATTACAGCTTTAGAATATCGATCACAACATCCACTTGCTTCAGCAATAATGAAGAAAGCAGAGCAAGATAATATTACTTATTCCGATGTTAGAGTGGAGGACTTCACTTCTATTACAGGTCGGGGCATTCAAGGGAATATAGATGGAACAACCTATTACATTGGCAGTCCAAGGCTTTTTAAAGAATTAAATGTTTCCGATTTTAGACTTGAGTTTGAAAATAAAGTGAAAGTTTTACAAAACCAAGGGAAAACGGCCATGATTATTGGAACGGACCAAACAATCCTCGGCGTGATTGCTGTAGCAGATGAGGTCCGCGAAACAAGTAAAAATGTGATTCAAAAACTTCATCAGTTAGGAATCAAGCAAACAATTATGCTGACAGGTGATAATCAAGGTACCGCAGAAGCAATCGGTGCTCATGTAGGCGTTTCTGATATTCAGTCCGAATTGATGCCACAGAATAAGTTGGACTATATTAAAAAAATGAAAGCCGAGTATGGTAATGTAGCTATGATTGGCGATGGCGTCAATGATGCTCCTGCACTTGCTGCATCCACTGTTGGCATTGCAATGGGCGGTGCTGGAACAGATACTGCCATCGAGACAGCTGATATTGCATTAATGGGAGATGATTTAAGTAAGCTTCCATTTGCAGTAAGACTTAGCAGGAAAACGCTAAATATCATCAAAGCGAACATCACGTTTGCCATCGGAATTAAGATAATTGCCTTACTATTGGTTATTCCAGGCTGGCTAACCCTTTGGATTGCGATTCTTTCCGATATGGGAGCCACTATTTTGGTAGCATTAAATAGTTTGCGACTGATGAGAGTGAAAGATAAATAGGTACTATATGTGTGCAATTTACGGAAGGACTTTTCATTTTGAAGAAAAGTCCTATCCCTAAAATATTTGGAGATGATAAAATAATCGCGACGATACTGACGGCTACTGCGGTATATGTAGCAACAGGAATTGATTATCTCGTCATATTAATTCTTTTGTTTTCGCAAGTAAAAAAAGGTCAGGTAAAACATATTTGGATAGGACAATATATAGGGACTGCAATTGTGATAGGAGCAAGTCTTTTAGTTGCACAGGGGGTTGTAAATTTAATTCCTCAGCAATGGGTTATCGGACTACTTGGACTTTTACCACTTTACCTAGGCGTGAAAATATGGATTAAAGGAGAAGAGGATGAAGATGAAAGTAGCATTTTATCTTTATTCTCCTCTGGAAAATTTAATCAGTTATTTTTGACGATGATTTTCATCGTATTGGCTTCCAGTGCGGATGACTTTTCCATTTATATACCGTACTTCACGACCTTAAGTATGTCTGAAATCTTTATTGTCACTATTGTCTTTCTAATTATGGTTGGAGTTTTGTGCTATGTCAGTTACCGTCTAGCTTCCTTCGATTTTATATCGGAAACAATTGAGAAATATGAACGTTGGATTGTACCAATTGTATTCATTGGGCTAGGTATTTATATATTGTTTGAAAATGGAACATTCAATGCTCTGATTTCATTTCTTCTTTGAAGTGGTGAATCCAAACCATAAAGTAAAGTATAAAGAGGTTATCCTATTGATTGGGATAACCTTTTTATATTTAACTAATTATCATTTACGTTAAACACATGTACTTAAAGTAAGAACATTGATTTAAACCATTTTTTCATAATTTACTCTTGATAAAGTTTAACACCTTCAGAAGAAGATATTAATACTACGTTTAGATTAAGGGAATGTGGTGTGATTTTAGGAATACATTTATTAGACCATATTATTATTGGTGATAACCAGTTCACAAGTTTAGTAGAGTTAGGGTATTTTGAAGAAGAATAAACTGTTTCTAGAATTAATTTTTAATGAATAGTATAATAAGAGAAAAGATAAGCCAGGAGGTCATTTAAATGACTATATTTCTTATAATTGGTGTATTGATTCCAATTATATTTATTATGCGATTAAATGCTAAAAACCAAGCTATGAATTTGAAATTATTTTTACACACAATTGGTTATTCTGTAGTCGGAATGGTAATTACAACAACTATCGGAACAATGGTAACGAAATCCCACAATTCCATTTTACTTGTCATTATTGGATCTATTATAGTTGGTGTAATTTGGGGAGTATTACTTGCATTAAGTTATATTTTCTTTAATTTTTTATCAAATACGTTTAAAAAATAACTTAAAAAAATAAGCTATGAAGATTGAACATCACAATAAAACTGTTCATTTTCATAGCTTTTATATTATTGAATATAAGCGATTAAATTATCATAATTATCCATAAGCCATACAATACCTTGATAAACAAGATACAAACATAAAATGATAATACCAGCTGATATTAAAAATCTTAATATTGATACACCTACTCTAAAGAGTAAGATAACAAGTAATACAATCAGTATGATTGATAATAAACTCATAAAGGAAACCTCCTAACAGCATGAAACTCATATTTATATCATAATAAATTTTAATAAATAAGACATCAGTCTATAGATATATCTATGATACAACCCTAGCCCTATATATTTTTACGTTGTGATTATATATAATAGTTTAAATGGAAAGGGAGGATATATAATGAGATTCATATTTAGCATAATAAAAAACATTATAGCAGTCATTGCCATTTTAATCATTATTTATATCGCATTAAAGTATGCGCCATTTTTAAGAGATCAAGAATGGAACCCTATAAGTAATCCTCCAAATCAAACAGAAAGAAATATGGATAACCCTGTTAATAATTCTAAACAACCACAACATGGTAAGCGTTATTCACTCGAAGATAATGATATTATTAAAAACGTACCGACAAGTCAAATAAAGAATGTATTTAATATGATAGATAAAAAAGAATTTATGTCAGTATCAGGTATAGGTAGAATGGGCTACAATGATGAATATTTAGCAGGCCAAAGAGGAGACGAATTTATTATATATAAATTTGGATCTGATTCTATCAGAGTTTATAATAATGAATTTGAAATGCAACAAGATTTACATGAATTAGGTCAAAATATTGAATTGAAAAATAATCAAGCTTATTAACATTAATTGTAGTGTATGTTTGAAATCATGCTCCAAATGAGTTAGCCTTTATATATAGAGTAATAAAAAGGTTGGTGTGGACAATGGTCGAAAAATCTAAAGAACAACGTGCCAACGAACAAACTAAAGCTCAAAATCTATTTGCTCGTTGGAGAAAAGAAGAAACATTATATAGTGAAGATGAGAAAAAAGAACGTAAAGAACAAGAAAAACAAGCAAAACAACAAAAAAATAATGAGTAATTAATTAGAAATAATTTGCTTTTAAGCTGCTGACTTTAATTAAGTTAGTAGCTTTTTTATTATTTTTAACTAATAATTGGCTTGAAATATTATGTATAGAAGAAAAATGAGTTACATACCGTTTTATATACAAACTAATCAATGTTAACAAACATTAAAAAGACTAAAGCTAGAGCAAAACGCATCTTGAGAGATTTATTTTATTTTTTTAATCTTACGCATTAATAAAATTACTTTTTAATGAGAGTTAGTGCTTTATTTCATTTCAGCAGTAATATAGAATAGTAAAGAAGAATAAATTTTTAAAGTATTATAAGAGGTGTTATGGGTGCTTAAATTTTTCAAAAATAACAAACTCATTGTTGTTTTATGTGCAATAATTGTTTTTATTGCATTAATTGGTTTGTCTATTCGCTCTCAATCTCAATCACCTCCCGAGCAATATGTAGGGGATTCTGTATCTTTCGGGCAACGACTGATAAGTTATCCTGTGAATTTTGTTACTGGAGCTATTGGTAATTTTTTTAATCAGGGTGAATCAAAGGAAACGAAGAATAAAATTAAACAATTAGAAGCCAAAAATCAACAATTAGAGGCTGAAAATAAGAAGTTTAAAAAAGAACTAGATATGAAAGATATATCTAAATATGATCCGATATCTACAACAGTTATTTCTAGAAATCCGGATCAATGGATGAATACGATTGTAATTGATAAAGGATCAAAAGCTGGAATTAAAAATAACATGGCAGTTATGACTTCAGAAGGACTTGTTGGTAGAACAACTAAAGTTAACCAATTTTCTTCACAAGTAGATTTAATATCAACAAATACACGTGCTGGTAAACTATCTGTGAATATTCAACATAAATCTAAAAATGTATTTGGATTAATCGATCACTATGATGCAAAAAACGAAGAGCTAGTTATTAGTGATATCAATAATAAAGATAGTATCTCTAAGGGAGATAAAGTAGTCACTAGTGGTTTAGCCGATCAACTTCCAAGCAGTTTATACATAGGAGAAGTTACAAGTGTTGAAAATGACCAATATGGTTTAGCAAAAGAAGTAAGAGTGAAAACAGGTGCAGATTTATCTGATTTAAATCATGTATATGTTGCAAAACGTGATGCTTCAACAATTCCCGATGACGAAAGCGGGGATAACTAATGCGGGGAATTTATTATTTCTTAATTGGGATTATTTTATTCTATATAGATACAGTGATAGGAATAGTAATCCCAATACATTTCGGTAAAATTGACGTGATATTTGTGCCACACTTAACTTTAATGTATTTATTAATTTTAACGATATACCGAGGTTTTGGTGTAGCTGTTATACTTGCGATATTCTTCGGCCTTATTACTGACTTGTATTTAGGAAGCATTTACGGATTGTATATGTTTGGTTACATTTTAGCAGTAGTAATTATGGATAGACTCTTTAAAATATTTTACAGAGACACAGTGATGTTGTTCATTGTAATTCTATTAAGTACTATATTTTTAGAAATTTATGTTGCCATTATTTATGGTGTAATAGGGTTTATCCAATTTAACCTATTGGAGTTCTTATTATTAAGATTACTACCAACATTCATTCTTAATTTAATATTGTTAATTATTTTGTATCCTATTATGTTAAAGTTTATGAGAAAAATTCAAAACAAGATTGACAGTAGAATATAACTAATGGTAAGATGCAGTAGTTGAGTAGTTTCAAGCTACATACAACCGCTCAAATATAGGTTTAAGTACAAATTGATTTGAAGTGAAGTGAACGCTTTACTCAAGTTAAAAGTCATTAGAAAGAAAGCGATTGACAATCGAGGCGTTGAAATAAGTGAGAGATGATTTTATTTAGATAAATGATTCGAATCACGAATGAAACAACGAAGAGTGCGAACGCTTTACTTAATGACAATGTCACCTATATATGGCGTGACTTATAATATAGGAGGTGCAAAGTATGTTTGCTATTATTGAAACAGGTGGAAAACAAATCAAAGTAGAAGAAGGACAAGAAATTTACGTTGAAAAATTAGACGTAAACGAAGGTGATTCTTTCACATTTGATAAAGTATTATTTGTAGGTGGAGATTCAGTTAAAGTTGGTGCGCCAACTGTTGAAGGTGCTACTGTTACAGCTACTGTTAATAAAAACGGTCGCGGTAAAAAAATCACTGTATTCACTTACAAACGTCGTAAAGACTCTAAACGTAAAAAAGGCCATCGTCAACCATATACTAAATTAACTATCGATAAAATTAACGCGTAATTATGATTACTGTTGATATTACAGTTAATGATGAAGGCAAAGTAACAGATGTCGTTATGGATGGCCATGCTGATCATGGTGAATATGGTCATGACATCGTCTGTGCTGGAGCTTCAGCAGTATTATTTGGTAGTGTTAATGCTATTATGGGATTGACTACTGAAAAGCCAGATATCGATTATGACGATGATGGTGGTCATTTTCATATAAGAAGTGTTGATACAGATAACGATGAAGCACAATTAATTCTTAAAGCAATGCTTGTATCTTTACAAACAATTGAAGAAGAATATAATGAAAATATCAGATTAAATTATAAGTGAGGTGTATCCCGATGTTAAAATTAAACTTACAGTTCTTCGCATCTAAAAAAGGGGTAAGTTCTACAAAAAACGGACGTGACTCTGAATCAAAACGTTTAGGTGCTAAACGTGCTGACGGTCAATACGTTACAGGTGGTTCAATTCTTTATCGCCAACGTGGTACTAAAATTTACCCTGGTGAAAATGTAGGTCGTGGTGGCGATGATACATTATTCGCTAAAATCGACGGCGTTGTTAAATTTGAACGCAAAGGTCGCGACAAAAAACAAGTTTCTGTATATACAGTAGCTGAATAATTTTGTCTAGATAACACCAGAAGTGAAGACTTCTGGTGTTTTATTTTGTTTAAAAAGTCAATTTTTGGTAGAACTAAAATTTTTCTACAAATACACTTAATGATATAATTAAAAAGATAATGAAAACTAATTTAAGTAAAAGAGGTGAGATATATGTTTGTCGATCAGGTCAAAATATCTCTTAAAGCAGGAGATGGCGGTAATGGTATTACTGCATATAGAAGAGAAAAATACGTACCATTTGGTGGACCAGCAGGTGGAGACGGCGGCAAAGGTGCTTCAGTAATATTTGAAGTAGATGAAGGTTTAAGAACTTTATTAGACTTTAGATATCAAACACACTTTAAAGCAAAAAAAGGTGAGAATGGTCAAAGCAGTAATATGCACGGTAGAAATGCTGAAGATTTGGTTTTAAAAGTACCACCTGGCACTATTGTTAAAAGCATAGAAACTGAAGAAGTACTTGCAGACCTTGTAGAAGATGGTCAAAGAGCAATTGTAGCTAAAGGTGGTCGTGGTGGTCGTGGGAATTCGCGATTTGCTACACCTAGAAACCCAGCACCAGACTTCAGTGAAAAAGGTGAACCTGGTGAAGAAATTGATGTAACTTTAGAACTGAAGTTACTAGCAGACGTTGGTCTAGTCGGTTTCCCTAGTGTAGGAAAATCAACATTGCTATCAATTGTATCTAAAGCTAAACCTAAAATTGGCGCGTATCATTTTACAACAATTAAACCTAATTTAGGTGTTGTATCAACACCAGATAACAGAAGTTTCGTTATGGCAGATTTACCTGGTTTAATAGAAGGTGCGTCAGACGGAGTTGGATTAGGTCATCAATTTTTACGTCATGTTGAACGAACTAAAGTTATCGTTCATATGATTGATATGAGTGGTTCGGAAGGCAGAGATCCTGTTGAGGACTATCATGTGATAAACAAAGAATTAGTTGCATATAAACAACGTTTAGAAGATAGACCACAAATTATTGTTGCTAATAAAATGGATATGCCAGATGCTGAAGATAATTTAGAGTTATTTAAAGAAGAAGTAGGTACTGAACACACGATTATCCCACTTTCAGCTGTTTCTAGAAATAACATCGATCAATTACTTTATACAATTGCTGATCAATTAGATAAAGTGAAAGATATTGATTTCTCAGTTGAAGAAGATGACAATGTCGGTGTTAACAGAGTTGTATATAAACATACTCCTTCTCAAGATACATTCACTATTACTAGAGATGATGATGGTGCTTATGTTGTTAGTGGCAATGCTATTGAAAGAACATTCAAGATGACAGACTTTAATAGTGATCCAGCCGTACGTAGATTTGCTAGACAAATGCGTTCTATGGGTATTGATGATGCACTTAGAGCAAGAGGTTGTAGTAATGGAGATATTGTAAGAATTCTTGGTGGAGAATTTGAATTTATAGAATAGGAGTGCGAAAGATGGACAATAAAGAATATAAGAAATTTTATCTTATTCGCGAAGACGTTTTACCAGAATCAGTAATTAAAACGCTGAAAATTAAAGATGCTTTGAAAAATAATTCTGAGTTGTCCATCTATGATGCTGTAAAACAATACGGTTTATCAAGAAGTGCTTTCTATAAGTATAGAGAAACTATATTTCCAGTTGATGAAAAATTATTAGATCATCGAGAATTTACATTAATTTTATATGTTAATGATATTGTTGGAATGTTGGCTCAAGTATTAAATACAATTTCTCAATTAGAATTATCAGTACTTACAATTCACCAAAGTGTACCTATGGAAGATAAAGCGACGATTACTCTATCATTAAATGCGTCTTCATCTGAACTTATGATTGATGATGTAATAAAAGCATTAAGAGAAATCGAACATGTTTCCAAAGTTGAATTGATAAGCATGAGTATGTAAATAAGGAAGTGCTAAAATGTACGCGTATATTAAAGGGCAGTTAACACAGTTGTTCCCAACACATGTTGTTGTTGATGTAAACGGAGTAGGTTATGAGATTCAGACACCTAATTCATACCGTTTTCAAAAATATTTAGATAATGAAGTTCAAATATATACGTCATTAATTGTTAGAGAAGACGCTCAATTACTTTATGGTTTCATTAATGAAGAAGAGAAAGATATGTTCTTAAGTTTAATTAAGGTGACTGGTATTGGTCCTAAGTCAGCATTAGCTATACTTGCTACTAGTACGCCTAATGAAGTAAAACAAGCAATTGAAAACGAAAATGATACGTATTTAACTAAGTTTCCAGGCATTGGTAAAAAAACTGCTCGACAAATCGTGTTAGATTTAAAAGGTAAAGTTCAAATCACTGAAGAAAATAGTGAAACATTATTGAACATTACTTCTAACTCTACAGATAATGAACCTATGATTAAGGAAGCAATGTTGGCTTTAGAAGCATTAGGTTACTCAAAACGTGAATTATCTAAAGTAGAAAAGGTTTTAAAACAATCTAATATCAATTCTGTTGATGAAGCAGTTAAAATCGGTCTACAAACGTTGGTTTCTTAATTACCTAATTTAACAAATGAAAGGGGGAAATGATATGGATGAAAGAATGGTCGATCAATCTGTACATAGTGAAGAATCTGACTTCGAATTATCTTTACGACCTACGAAATTAAAACAATATATTGGTCAATCTTCTATCAAAAGTAATTTAGAGGTATTTATAAAAGCAGCTAAATTAAGAGAAGAACCTTTAGATCATGTTCTATTATATGGTCCCCCAGGATTAGGTAAAACTACGTTATCTAATATTATTGCTAATGAAATGGAAGTTAATATTAGAACGGTTTCTGGACCTTCTTTAGAACGTCCAGGGGATCTGGCTGCTATTCTTTCTGGTTTACAACCAGGAGATGTACTTTTTATAGACGAAATACATCGTTTAAGTAGTGTAGTTGAAGAAGTATTGTATCCGGCCATGGAAGATTTTTTCCTAGATATTATTATAGGAAAAGGTGATGAAGCACGTAGTATACGTATCGATTTACCGCCGTTTACACTCGTAGGTGCGACTACAAGAGCAGGTAGTTTAACAGGTCCGCTAAGAGATCGATTTGGAGTACATTTAAGATTAGAATACTATAATGAAGCAGATTTGAAGGAAATCATTATAAGAACAGCTGAGGTACTAGGAACAGACATTGATAATGAAAGTGCCATTGAATTAGCTAAGCGTTCTAGAGGTACACCTCGTGTAGCAAACCGTTTATTAAAAAGAGTAAGAGATTTCCAACAAGTTAATGAAGATGATCAAATATATATTGAAACTACAAAACGTGCATTAAAATTATTACAAGTAGATGATTATGGCTTAGATTATATTGATCATAAGATGATGAACTGTATTTTAAATCAATATAAAGGTGGACCAGTGGGCTTAGATACGATTGCTGTCTCTATTGGAGAAGAACGTATTACTATAGAAGATGTATATGAACCTTTCTTAATTCAAAAAGGATTTTTAGAACGTACACCACGCGGTAGAAAAGCAACACCTTTAGCGCATGAACATTTTAGTCATAATAATGAAATGAGGGAGTAAGTTGAATATTGAAGATTTCGACTATGATTTACCTGAATCTCTAATTGCGCAAACACCTTTAAAAAATAGAGACCAAAGTAGATTATTAGTTTTAGATAGAAATACAGGTGACATGGAACATCTTCACTTCAGAGATGTAATCAATTATTTTGAACCGGGAGATACGTTAGTATTAAACGATACTAGAGTAATGCCAGCTAGACTTTTTGGTTTGAAAGAAGAAACAGGTGCCAAAGTTGAAATGCTTATGTTAACGCAAATTGAAGGCAATGATTGGGAAGTTCTATTAAAACCAGCTAAGCGTATCAAAGTTGGTAATAAACTTAACTTTGGAGAAGGCAAAATTATAGCTGAGTGTATTGAAGAGTTAGAACAAGGTGGCAGAATTATGCGCTTGCATTATGATGGCATTTTACAAGAACGATTGGATGAACTAGGTGAGATGCCTTTACCACCTTATATTAAGGAACGCTTAGATGATCCAAACAGATATCAAACTGTTTATGCTAAAGAAAGCGGTTCTGCTGCAGCGCCAACTGCCGGGTTACACTTTACTGATAGTTTATTAGAAGCTATCAAAGAAAAAGGTGTGAATATAGCATTTATCACTTTGCATGTTGGACTTGGAACATTTAGACCAGTTAGTGTAGATAATATCGATGATCACGAAATGCATAGTGAATATTATCAAATGACACAGCAAACTGCAGATTTATTAAATGAGACAAAAGCAAAAGGTCATCGAATCATTTCTGTTGGAACGACTTCAACCAGAACACTAGAAACAATACGTAGAGATCACTCTGAATTTGTAGAAAAAAGTGGTTGGACAGATATCTTTATCTATCCTGGATTTGAATACAAAGCTATAGATGGTCTGATCACTAACTTCCATTTACCAAAATCAACGCTAGTCATGTTAGTGTCAGCGTTTAGTAGTAGACAGTACATTTTGAATGCATACAAAAAAGCAGTAGAAATGGAATATAGATTCTTTAGTTTTGGAGATGCAATGTTAATTATATAAAAGAATGTGAGGATATATTTTATGCCTGCAGTAACATATGAACATATTAAAACTTGTAAACAATCAGGTGCAAGATTAGGTATTGTACATACGCCACATGGCTCATTTGAAACACCTATGTTTATGCCAGTTGGTACTAAAGCTACCGTTAAAACTATGAGTCCAGAAGAATTGCGTCAAATAGAGGCTCAGATTATTTTAGGAAATACGTATCATTTGTGGTTGCAACCTGGAAATGATATCATCAAACACGCTGGGGGGCTCCATAAATTCATGAATTGGAATGGTCCTATTTTAACTGATTCTGGAGGATTCCAAGTTTTTAGTTTAAGTAATTTACGTAAAATTTCAGAAGAAGGCGTTGAATTTAGACATCATACAAATGGTTCTAAATTATTTTTAAGTCCTGAAAAATCAATGCAAATTCAAAATGATTTAGGTTCAGACATCATGATGGCGTTTGATGAATGTCCACCTATGCCTTCTGAATATGAATATGTAAAAAATTCTATTGAAAGAACTACACGTTGGGCAGAAAGATGTTTAAAAGCACATGCTCGTCCTGAAGAACAATCACTTTTTGGAATTATCCAAGGTGGTGAATATAAGAATTTACGTGAACAAAGCGCTAAAGAGCTTGTCGAATTAGATTTTCCTGGATATGCAATTGGTGGCCTTTCAGTAGGAGAACCTAAGCCAGTTATGTACGAGATGGTTGAACATACAGAACAATTCATGCCTAAAGATAAACCTAGATATTTAATGGGTGTGGGATCACCAGACGCATTGATTGAATGTAGTATTCGTGGAATGGATATGTTTGACAGCGTACTACCAACTCGTATAGCTAGAAATGGTACATGTATGACTTCAAATGGACGTTTAGTTATTAAGAATGCTAAATTTGCAGATGATTTAAGACCATTAGATGAAAATTGTGATTGTTATACATGTAAAAATTATTCTAGAGCATATATAAGACACTTAATCAAAGCAGAAGAAACCTTTGGTATACGTCTTACTACTATTCATAATTTACATTTTCTGCTAAAATTAATGGAAGATATTAGACAAGCCATTCGAGAAGATAGACTTTTAGATTTTAAAGCAGAATTCTTCGAACAGTATGGATTAAATGTAGATAACCCTAAAAACTTTTAAAGAGGAGAATGTAACATGCAATTTACATCATTGATATTACCGATCTTATTATTGGCTCTAATGTATTTCTTCTTAATTAGACCACAACAAAAACGTGCTAAAGAGCATCGTGAAATGATCAGTCGTGTTGAAGCTGGCCAAAGAATTACTACAATCGGTGGAATTAAAGGTACAGTTAAAGCAGTTGACGAAACAACAGTAGTCGTAACAGTAAATGGACACGGTACTGAAATGACTTTTGAAAAACCAGCTATTAAACAAGTTGATCCTTCATAAAGTAAAATAAAAAATGTTAGTTTAATTGTTATTAATTATAAATACTGATGCTATCAATTTAGGTAGTATCGGTATTTTTATTTTTATCCAAAATTATATATATTTTAATTCATTAAGCGAATTTTATAGTGAACTAAATAGCTTACTTTCTTTAAGTTTACAAATCAATTCCTAATAAGAAAGTATCCAATAATTTCGCTCTAAAGTGTAGTATGTTAATATGAATAGGTCGTAAAAAGTTAATCTTTTGATTCCGACTTGCAAATATTAGGATTTTTCGAGTATTCTAGTATCATAAGTAAATAATGAGGTGTTCATGTGAAGAAAAGTAGTAGACTGATTGCATTCTTACTACTGGTAGTCCTTCTGTTCGCAGGTATGGGTCTTACATACAAGAATGTAATTAAGAATGTTAACTTAGGCCTTGATTTACAAGGTGGCTTCGAGGTACTTTATCAAGTTGATCCATTACATAAGGGTGATAAAATTGATAAAAATGCGTTGCAATCAACAGCGCAAACCCTAGAAAACCGTGTTAACGTATTAGGTGTTTCTGAACCTAAAATCCAAGTTGAAGATCCTAATAGGATAAGAGTACAACTTGCAGGGGTTAAAGATCAGAAAGAAGCAAGAAAGATTTTATCATCTCAAGCTAATTTAACGATTCGTGATGCAGATGATAAAGTTAAATTAAGCGGTGCATATATTAAACAAGGGTCTGCTAAGCAAGAATTTAAACAAAATACAAATGACCCAACAGTTACTTTTAAAGTCAAAGATAAAAATAAATTTAAAAAAGTAACTGAAGAAATATCTAAAAAGCAAAATAATGTGATGGTTGTTTGGTTAGACTTCAAAAAAGGCGATAGCTATAAAAAAGAAGCTAACAAAAAAGATCCTAAATTCGTATCAGCTGCAAATGTTGATCAACCAATTAATTCCGACAGTGTAGAAATTTCTGGTGGATTCCATGGTCAAGAAGGCGTTAAAAAGGCTAAGCAAATTTCAGAGCTATTAAATGCCGGATCTTTACCAGTTGATCTTAAAGAAATTTATTCTAACTCAGTAGGAGCAGAATTTGGTCAAGACGCTTTAGATAAAACAATCTTTGCTTCAGTAGTTGGGGTAGCACTAATTTACCTATTTATGTTAGGTTTCTATAGATTACCAGGTTTAGTGGCAATTATTGCATTAACAACATATATTTATCTAACTCTAGTAGCATTTAACTTTATATCAGGTGTCCTTACATTACCTGGTCTAGCAGCGTTAGTATTAGGTGTCGGAATGGCAGTAGATGCTAATATCATCATGTACGAGCGGATTAAAGATGAGTTGAGAATAGGTAGGACGCTTAAACAAGCATATTCCAAAGCAAATAAAAGTTCATTCTTAACTATCTTCGATTCAAACTTAACAACTGTAATTGCCGCAGCAGTATTATTCTTCTTCGGTGAAAGCTCAGTTAAAGGTTTCGCGACAATGCTGTTACTTGGTATATTGATGATCTTCGTAACTGCAGTATTCTTATCTAGATTACTATTATCATTACTTGTTTATTCAAATCTATTTAAGAAAAAATTCTGGTTATTCGGTGTTAAGAAACAAGATAGACATGATATTAGTGAAGGTAAAGATGTGCATGATTTAAAAACTTCATTTGAAAAATGGAATTTTGTTAAATTAGCTAAACCACTCATTAGTTTAAGTATTTTAATCGTTGTTGTAGGTTTGGTTATTCTGTACATTTTCAAATTGAACTTAGGAATTGATTTCTCTGCAGGTACGCGTGTTGATTTACAATCAAAAGAACCGCTAACACAATCGAAAGTTGAAAAAGTAGTGAAAGAAGTTGGATTAGAAGCAGACCAAATTCAAATTAATGGATCTGGTAGTAAAAATGCGACAATTCAGTTCAAACAAGATTTATCTCAAGCAAAAGATAATCAGTTAAGTGACAAGATGAAATCTGAATTTGGTGATACACCACAAATCAATACAGTTTCACCACTGATTGGACAAGAATTAGCCAAAAATGCAATGCTTGCATTAGTTTATGCTGCATTAGGTATTATTATCTATGTGTCACTGCGATTTGAATGGAGAATGGGATTATCTTCTGTTTTAGCATTATTACATGACGTATTTATCATAGTTGCTGTATTTAGTTTATTACGTTTAGAAGTTGACTTAACGTTTATCGCAGCAATTTTAACGATAGTTGGTTATTCAATTAACGATACAATTGTTACGTTTGACCGTGTACGTGAAAACCTTCATAAAATTAAGGTCATCACTACATCAGAACAAATCGATGATATTGTTAATAGATCAATTAGACAAACAATGACACGTTCAATTAATACCGTATTAACAGTAGTCGTTGTTGTTGTGGCAATCCTTTTATTAGGAGCACCAACAATATTTAATTTCTCATTAGCATTATTAATTGGATTAATTTCAGGTGTATTCTCATCTGTATTCATTGCTGTTCCTCTATGGGGAATTATGAAAAAACGTCAATTGAAAAAATCATCTAATCATAAACTAGTTGTTTATAAAGAGAAAAAATCAAATGATGAAAAAATAGTAGTATAATTAACTAAAGGTTGAGCATAAATGTTGGATATAATCTGCAATAGATTTTCCCAACAAAGGCTCAACCTTTTTATTTTCTTCAATTTTAGATATAATGACATTTGGAAATGAGGAAGGTTACTTATGATTAAATCTAAATATAATTGGAATTTAAATAACCCAACTGAATATATAACTGATGATATTGTTAAACGATTAAAACTATCACCTATTATTAAGAAAATTTTAGAAAGTAAACATATTGTTGACGAAGAAGGCATTCAACAAACACTAAATGGTGTGGAAATAGATCATGAAACCTCTCTTTTAAGTGATATCGACAAAACAGTTGAACGAATTAATCAAGCCATCGATAAAAATGAACGCATTCTTGTGTATGGAGATTATGATGCTGATGGCGTTACTTCTACAACAATATTAGTACATACACTTCAAAAGTTAGGAGCTCAAGTAGGATGGTATATTCCAAACCGTTTTACAGAAGGATATGGACCTAATGAAATGGCCTTCCAAAATGCCTATGATGAAGGCGTATCACTAATTATTACAGTGGATAATGGTATACAAGGTCATAATGAAATTAAAATGGTACAAGATTTAGGTGTAGATGTGATTGTGACCGATCATCATGAAATAGGTCGTACCTTACCTGAAGCATATGCTATCGTACACCCAATGCATCCAGAATTTGATTATCCATTTAAATATTTATGTGGTGCAGGAGTAGCATACAAACTAGCACAAACATTGTTAGATAATGTACCAAATTATTTTAAAGTGTACGCTGCGATTGGAACAATTGCGGATTTAGTATCTTTAACAGATGAGAATCGTTCGATTGTTCAAAATGGATTGCGAGTGATGAATGAAAGTTGTCCTATAGCAATAAAAGCGTTATTGAATCAAGCAAGTTTCAATGATGAAATTTCAGAAGAAACAATAGGGTTTATTATTGGTCCAAGATTAAACGCAGTAGGAAGATTGGAGGATGCATCTTTAGCTGCTGAGCTATTGATGTCAGATAGTCCAGAAGAAGCGGAATTCTTGGCAGAACAAGTAGAGCATTTTAATCAAGAACGTAAAGATATTGTCGTTTCTATAACAGAAGAAGCACTTGCAATGGCAGAAGACTATGTTAAGCAAGGTCACCAATTTCTATTGTTAGCTAAAGAAGATTGGCACGAAGGTGTATTAGGTATCGTTGCTTCTAAAATTGTAGAGACATATAGTTTGCCAACGTTAATATTAAATATTGATTATGAACAAAATCATGCTAAAGGGTCAGCAAGATCAATTGAACAAGTATCAATGTTCGAAATATTAAGTGCGCACCAAGATTTAATTAGCAAGTTTGGTGGCCATCATATGGCTGCAGGAATGACGATGGACATTGATAATATAGATGAGTTACGCACTGGCTTAAATGATTGGATGGCGCGTTTAAGTGAAACAACATCGCTAGAGCCAAGTAAGAATGTTGATGTATTACTAGATGAATCTGATATTACAATTAAAAATATTAGAGATATTCAAAAATTAAGACCTTTTGGTACGGATTTCACTTCTCCGTTATTTGAAATAAGAGATATTGCTATTAAATCTCTTAAAGCAATAGGAAAAGAACAGAATCACTTAAAAATGACATTAGGTGAATCAAATTTAGTTTCATTGTTTTGGCAAAATGGCGCATATGCATCTCAATTAGAAATAGGTCAACCTGTAAATTTAATTGGTAATCTTCAAATTAATGAGTGGAACGGTAATCAAACACCTCAATTTATGGTTCAAGATATTGCTATGGATACATTGCAAATATTAGACTACCGAAGTAAAAGTAAAAATACAGATTTCTTAAATAATGATGAAACTACTGCTTTTATGATTCAATCAAAAGCCCAAAAATTAAATGAAAATGAATTTTATTATGGTGAAACTGTACCTGATCATTTTGATAAAATGGTATTAAGAGATTTACCCATGACGCTTGATGAGCTAAAACTTACTTTACAACAAACACAAATCTCTCAGGTTTATATCGTATTCCAACATAAAGCTTCAATTTATTTTGAAGGTATGCCTAGCAAAGAATTATTTAAAAAATGTTATAAAGCTTTAATTAATAAAAAAGAAATGAATTTAGCAACTGAAGGTATGATGTTATGCGAATTTCTCAATATTAAAGCAAATATACTAAAATTTATGTTAAAAGTATTTTTAGAATTAGGATTTATTAACGAAGATGATGGTATAATAACGATTGCGACTCAACCTAGTAAACAGGACATAGAATCAAGTCAGATGTATCAAAGTAGGTTGTCTAGAATAGAAGTTGAAAAATTATTATTATACGATGATTTTACGCATTTAAATCAATGGATAAAATCACATTTGGGAGATAATTATTAGGAGGAAATTTTAAAATGGATTTAAAACAATATGTATCTGAAGTTCCAGATTGGCCGAAACCGGGAGTTAGTTTTAAAGATATTACAACAATTATGGATAATGGTAAAGCTTATGGTTATGCCACAGACCAAATTGTAGAGTATGCAAGAGAAAAAGACGTGGACGTAGTAGTTGGACCAGAGGCTCGCGGATTTATTATTGGTTGTCCTGTAGCATATTCTATGGGTATTGGATTTGCACCAGTTCGTAAAGAAGGAAAGTTACCTCGCGAAGTTATCAAATATGAGTATAACTTAGAATATGGAACAAATGTCTTAACAATGCATAAAGATGCTATTAGACCAGGACAAAGAGTATTAATCACTGACGATTTATTAGCCACTGGTGGTACTATCGAAGCTGCTATTAAACTTGTTGAAAAATTAGGCGGCATCGTAGTTGGCATTGCATTCATTATAGAATTAAAATATTTAAACGGTATTGAAAAAATTAAAGATTATGATGTAATGAGTTTAATTTCTTACGATGAATAGTATTAATTTAAAACTTGTAAACTAAAGAATATAAGCTAGTTCTCACACTTATTAACATATTATCGTTAATAATATGATATATGAGAACTAGTTTTTTGCATTTAAGGAATTAACGGACCAGTCAAATGTATTTATATAAACAGTGAAGATAAAATTAAGGTAGGGTTGCTTTACAATATAATTGAGATTCATTTATTTATTCAAAAAATTGTAGTATCATATAGCTAATATTATATTTTAATTCATGATAGATAGCTTATCAGTGCCTCTAAATTTTGATAAAATGAAAACAATTCAAAGTTGTTGAGTCACATGGCTATTTTGTTTTCTTTTTAAATTTAAGCCATTAGTTACATTTAATGATTATTTATTATATAAAGTCATTTTAATGTTTTTTAGATAAGCCTTTACTAAATGAGTTAGTTAAAAATTAATTTGCATAAATTCTTATCATCATTTTTAATTTTAGGGCATAATACATAACAATCGATAATAAAGTTCAGAGATAGAAATATAATCAATAAGTGGGGTGTCTATATTGAATAACGAGTATCCTTATAGTGCTGACGAAGTGCTTTACAAGGCAAAGTCCTATTTAAGTGAAAGTGAATATCAATATGTTTTAAAAAGTTATCATATTGCTTATGAAGCACATCAAGGGCAATTCAGAAAAAATGGCCTGCCATATATCATGCATCCTATACAAGTAGCGGGAATTCTTACTGAAATGAGATTAGACGGACCCACGATAGTTGCAGGTTTCTTACATGATGTCATTGAAGATACGCCGTATACATTTGATGACGTCAAAAATATGTTTAATGAAGAAGTTGCAAGAATTGTAGACGGTGTTACAAAATTAAAAAAAGTAAAATATCGTTCTAAGGAAGAACAACAAGCAGAAAATCACCGTAAATTGTTTATAGCCATTGCCAAAGATGTGCGTGTTATTCTAGTTAAATTAGCAGATAGATTACATAATATGAGAACGCTTAAAGCAATGCCTAGAGAAAAACAAATTAGAATTTCTAAAGAAACCCTAGAAATTTATGCCCCATTAGCTCATAGACTAGGTATTAATACAATTAAATGGGAATTAGAAGATACTGCCTTAAGATACATTGATAGCGTGCAATATTTCCGCATCGTTAATTTAATGAAGAAAAAACGTAGTGAACGTGAAGCATATATTGAAAATGCTATTGGTCAAATTCAAGGTGAAATGGATAAAATGAGTATTTTTGGTGAAATCAACGGTCGACCAAAGCATATATATAGCATTTATAGAAAAATGATGAAACAGAAAAAGCAATTCGATCAAATATTTGATCTACTTGCTGTACGAATCATTGTTAATACTATTAATGATTGTTATGCAATTTTAGGTCTTGTACATACGTTATGGAAACCTATGCCAGGACGTTTTAAAGATTATATAGCAATGCCTAAACAAAATATGTACCAATCATTACATACAACTGTAGTTGGTCCTAATGGCGATCCGCTAGAAATACAAATTCGTACTTACGAAATGCATGAAATTGCTGAACATGGTGTAGCAGCACATTGGGCATACAAAGAAGGTAAAACTGTAAATGAGAAAACACAGGATTTCCAAAATAAATTAAATTGGTTAAAAGACTTAGCTGAAACAGACCATACGTCATCTGACGCACAAGAATTTATGGAATCTTTAAAATACGATTTACAAAGTGATAAAGTCTATGCATTTACACCTGCAAGTGATGTTATAGAATTGCCATATGGTGCGGTACCAATTGATTTTGCATATGCGATTCATAGTGAAGTAGGAAATAAAATGATTGGTGCTAAAGTAAATGGAAAAATCGTACCAATTGATTATATTCTTCAAACTGGTGATATCATTGAAATTAGAACCAGTAAACATTCTTATGGACCAAGTAGAGACTGGCTAAAAATTGTTAAATCATCAAGCGCTAAGAGTAAAATTAAAAGTTTCTTTAAAAAGCAAGACCGTTCTTCAAATATTGAAAAGGGCAAATTCATGGTTGAAGCGGAAATTAAAGAACAAGGATTTAGAGTTGATGATATTCTTACTGAAAAAAATATAGAAGTAGTAAATGAAAAATATCATTTTGCAAATGAAGATGACTTGTATGCTGCAGTTGGTTTTGGTGGTGTAACTGCAGTTCAAATTGTTAATAAATTGACTGAACGTCAAAGAATATTAGATAAACAAAAAGCACTAAACGAAGCACAAGAGGTAACTAAATCTGTACCAATAAAAGAAGATATTATCACTGATAGTGGTGTTTATGTTGAAGGACTAGAAAATGTTCTAATTAAACTATCAAAATGTTGTAATCCTATACCAGGTGATGATATTGTAGGTTATATCACCAAAGGTCACGGTATTAAAGTGCATAGAACAGATTGTCCTAATATAAAAAATGAAACAGAAAGATTAATTTCGGTTGAATGGGTTAAATCAAAAGATTCGACCCAACGTTATCAAGTTGATCTTGAAGTTACTGCATATGATCGTAATGGTCTATTAAATGAAGTGTTACAAGCAGTCAATTCAACTGCAGGTAGTTTAATAAAGGTTTCTGGCCGTTCCGATATTGATAAAAATGCAGTTATTAATATTAGTGTCATGGTTAAAAATGTAAATGATGTTTACCGTGTAGTTGAAAAGATTAAACAGTTAGGTGATGTATATACTGTTACAAGAGTATGGAACTAGAACTTAAGAGGTGCAAAGAAAAATGAGAGTAGTTGTACAAAGAGTTTCAGAAGCTTCTGTATCAAATGACAACATTCACAATTCTATTAAAAAGGGTTATTGCTTATTAGTAGGTGTTGGTAAATCATCAACAGAAGCTGATGTGCAAGCAGTTGCCAAGAAGATTGCGAATGCTAGATTATTTGAAGATGAAAATGACAAACTGAATTTTAATATTCAACAAATTGAAGGAGAAATATTATCTATTTCACAATTCACTTTATATGCTGATGTGAAAAAAGGTAATCGACCTGGCTTTTCAAATTCTAAATCACCTGATGAAGCAAATGAATTATATGAATCGTTCAATGAGGCATTAAGATCATATGGATTAAATGTGAAAACAGGTGAATTTGGAACACATATGAATGTAGAAATATATAATGATGGTCCTGTTACAATCATTTATGAGAGTCAGGATGGCAAAGTAATATGAACAACTTGAGTAAATGGTTAACTAAAAGTTGGCAAAATAATCGCCTTACATTTATTGTTGTCATTTGTTTTGTGTTGTTTCTAATATTATTATTTATGTTCTTAAATTATAATGATGAAGATAATGGCACAATATCTATTACTGAAAGCGCAGAGTTGAGAACAGGACCAAATGCTGCTTATCCTGTTATCTATAAAATTGAAAAAGGCGATACCTTTGAAAAGATAGGTAAATCTGGGAAATGGATTGAAGTGAAGAATAAAGCTGGAGACAAAAAAGGTTGGGTTGCTGGTTGGCATACTAACTTAAATATCCATGCCGATAATTCTAAAAAATCTAATCCATTAAAAGGGAAAACGATTGTACTTGACCCTGGTCACGGTGGACGTGATCAGGGAGCTTCAAGTAATACTTCCTCAAAAAGTTTAGAAAAAGTATATACATTAAAAACTGCAAAAGAGTTAAAAGCATTACTTGAAAAAGAAGGTGCTCATGTAAAAATGACACGTTCTGATGATACATATGTGTCTTTGGATGATAGGAATATCAAAGGAGACGCTTTTATAAGCATACATAATGACTCGCTAGATTCCCCAAACGCTAACGGTGTAACTGTATATTGGTTACAAGATAACCAAGAATCACTAGCCCAAACACTTAGTAGTAGCATCCAAAAGAAATCCCTCCTTACAAATAAAGAAGCAAGGCAACAAAACTATCAAGTATTAAGACAAACGAATATTCCTGCAGTATTGTTAGAATTAGGTTATATTAGCAATCCAACAGATGAAGTTATGGTTAGAGATAAGTTACATAGACAAATTGTTGAAGAAGCAGTTGTTGACGGTCTAAAACAATATTTCTCATCATAGAACTTGCAAATCATTAGAAAACTCGTTATCATAATAATTGAATTATAAATAATAAACCGATTGTATTCTTGAAAGAATAAACAAAAGAGGTAGTATATAAATATATACGTAGAAATGTAACCCATAAGGCTGAAAGGTTACACTGAGTAGTTTATGACTTTGAACACAAGAAGAGGTGCTTTATTCCAAAGTAAAGCCGGGTAACGTACGTTAAACGTTTTGAGTGGATTTGAGACAATTATGTCTAAATCAATTAGGGTGGCAACACGGATATTCGTCCCTTGTGTAGTATTAAATACTATGCAAGGGCTTTTTTATTTAATTTTTTAAATTTATAACGAAATAAACGTGCTCAGTATTAGTAAAGGAGATAAAATATGATTAAAATTCCAAGAGGAACACAAGATATATTACCTGAAGATTCAATCAAATGGCGTTATATTGAGAACAAACTTGATCAATTAATGGAACTATACAACTATCAAGAAATTAGAACGCCTATTTTTGAAAGCACTGAACTTTTTGCTAGAGGTGTGGGAGATTCTACTGACGTCGTTCAAAAAGAAATGTACACATTTAAAGATAAAGGTGACCGTAGCATTACATTAAGACCTGAAGGGACAGCTGGTGTAGTTCGTTCTTATATTGAACATAAAATGCAAGGTAACCCAAATCAACCTGTGAAGTTATATTATAATGGTCCAATGTTCCGATATGAACGTAAACAAAAAGGTCGTTATCGTCAATTTAACCAATTTGGTGTTGAGGCAATTGGTTCAGAAAATCCAAGTATTGATGCTGAAGTATTAGCGATGGTTATGCATATATATGAATCTTTTGGTTTAAAACATTTGAAGTTAGCGATTAATAGTATTGGTGATAGTGATTCTCGTAAAGAATATAACGAAGCGTTAGTAAAACATTTCGAACCAGTTATCGGTGACTTTTGTCAAGATTGTCAATCACGATTACACTCTAATCCAATGAGAATATTGGATTGTAAAGTTGATAGAGACAAAGAGGCAGTTAAAAATGCTCCACGTATTACTGATTTTTTAAACGAGGATTCTAAAGCATATTATGAGCAAGTAAAAAAACATTTAGATGATTTAGGTATTCCTTACGTAGAAGATCCTAATTTAGTACGTGGATTAGATTATTATACTCATACAGCATTTGAATTGATGATGGATAACCCTAATTATGACGGTGCAATTACAACGCTTTGTGGTGGCGGACGTTATAATGGTCTTCTTGAATTATTAGGTGGACCAAGTCAAACAGGTATTGGCTTTGCATTAAGTATTGAAAGATTACTTCTAGCATTGGAAGAAGAAGGCATTGAACTAGATGTTGAAAATGAATTTGATTTATTTGTAGTAACTATGGGAGAAGCTGCAGATCGATATGCAGTTAAGTTACTTAATCAGCTACGTAAAAATGGTGTTAAAGCAGATAAAGATTATATGAACAGAAAAATTAAAGGACAAATGAAACAAGCTGACCGATTAAATGCGAAATATACTATTGTAATTGGTGATCAAGAATTAGAAAACAATCAAATTGATATTAAAAATATGGAAACCGGTGAATCTGAATCAATACAATTAGATCAAATTGTTGATTATTTTCATAAATAGAAAGGGAGTTTTAAAATGAGTAAGCGAACAACATATTGTGGATTAGTTACAGAGAACTTATTAAACGAAAAAGTAACTTTAAAGGGATGGGTTCATAACAGACGTGACTTAGGTGGATTAATTTTTATTGATTTAAGAGATAGAGAAGGTATAGTACAAATTGTGTTTAATCCAGACTTTTCTCAAGAAGCATTAAATATTGCAGAAACTGTTAGATCAGAATATATCGTAGAAGTACAAGGTGTAGTTACTAAACGTGATGCTGAAACAGTAAACCCTAAAATAAAAACAGGTCAAGTGGAAGTGCAGGTTGAAAATATTGAAATTATCAATAAATCTGAAACACCACCATTTTCAATTAATGAAGAAAATACAAATGTAGATGAAAATATAAGATTAAAATATAGATATTTAGATTTACGTCGACAAGAACTAGCACAAACTTTTAAAATGAGACATCAAACAACACGTTCAATTCGTCAATACCTAGATGAAAGTGGATTCTATGATATTGAAACACCAGTTTTAACAAAATCAACGCCAGAAGGTGCAAGAGACTATTTAGTACCTTCTCGTGTACATGATGGTGAATTTTATGCATTACCACAATCACCACAGCTATTTAAACAATTATTAATGATTAGTGGTTTTGACAAATATTATCAAATCGTAAAATGTTTCCGTGATGAAGATTTACGTGCTGACCGTCAACCTGAGTTCACTCAAGTCGATATAGAAATGAGTTTTGTTGATCAAGAAGATGTTATGGCTATGGGTGAAGAAATGTTACGTAAAGTCGTAAAAGATGTTAAAGGTATTGATGTTGAAGGCCCATTCCCACGCATGACTTATGAAGAAGCGATGAATCGTTATGGATCAGATAAACCTGATACACGTTTTGATATGGAATTAATTAATGTTTCACAATTAGGTCATGAAATGGACTTTAAAGTATTTAAAGATACAGTTGAAAACAATGGAGAAATAAAATCTATTGTAGCTAAAGGTGCTGCAGAACAATATACTCGTAAAGATATGGATGCATTAACAGAGTTTGTTAACATATACGGTGCTAAAGGATTAGCTTGGGTTAAAGTAACGGAAGAAGGTTTAACAGGACCTATTGCACGTTTCTTTGAAGACAAAGATGCTGAATTATTAAAATCACTTACTGATGCAGAAGCTGGAGACCTAGTTATGTTTGTAGCTGACAAACCTGAAGTGGTAGCACAAAGTTTAGGTGCATTACGTATTAAACTTGCAAAAGAATTAGGCTTGATTGATGAAACGAAATTAAACTTCTTATGGGTAACTGATTGGCCATTATTAGAATATGATGATGAAAGCAAACGTTATGTAGCAGCGCATCATCCATTCACATCACCTAAGAAAGAAGATATTGATAAATTAGATTCTGAACCTGAAAATGCCCAAGCTAATGCATATGATATTGTATTAAATGGATATGAATTAGGCGGAGGTTCTATTAGAATTCACAACGGTGAATTACAAGAAAAAATGTTTGAAGTATTAGGATTTACCAAAGAACAAGCGCAAGAACAATTTGGTTTCTTACTTGATGCATTCAAATATGGTGCACCACCACATGGCGGTATTGCGTTAGGTTTAGATAGATTAGTTATGCTATTAACTAATAGAACTAATCTTAGAGATACAATTGCTTTCCCTAAAACAGCGTCAGCTACTTGTTTATTAACAGATGCTCCGGGAGAAGTGTCAGATAAACAATTAGAAGAATTATCACTACGTATTAGACATTAATTGATAAACTATTAAGATTTATCGTTTATGTCTAATTATTGACTTAACAAAAATGATTAAAAAAATACGAAGTTGATTAATTCCTTTATCATGAGATTTGTGGTAATATAATGACATAAGATAGTCATCTGTGATGTTCGTAAGTTTGCTTTTTATTTGGGCCTAACACTCTTTGATCAGGGAGCCCAATAGGTTTTCATGCAGCGCACATGCCTCATTTGGAGGACTTGCAAAACATGAAACAGGGCACCCACCTGTATAAAACAGGCCGAATGATCAAGCTATTTATAACTACGGCATCTACGGACTCTATCGGTACGCAAGACTTAGGTCTTGCGTATTTTTATTTTTAAATTAAAATAATATATACATAACATAAAAGTAGATTGTTTAGTTAAAGGAGATTAAAATGAAACATCAATTTTCTAGAAATGAATTAGCTGTAGGACAAGAAGGACTTGAATTATTAAAAAGTAAAACAGTAGCCGTATTAGGCGTTGGTGGAGTAGGGTCTTTCGCTGCTGAAGCATTAGCCAGAACAAATATTGGTCATATCATTTTAATTGATAAAGATGATGTTGATATTACAAATGTCAATCGTCAAATTCATGCACTTACATCTACAATTGGACAAAGTAAAGTAACACTTATGGAAGAACGAATTAAGCAAATTAATCCAGACTGTAAGGTAACTTCACTACATATGTTCTACACTGAAGAAACTTATGAAGAGATTTTTAATAATTATGATATAGATTACTTTATTGATGCGAGTGATACAATTATTTATAAAGTACATTTAATGAAAGAGTGCCTTGAAAGAGGTATCGACATGATTTCCAGCATGGGTGCGGCTAATAAAATTGATCCAACTCGTTTCCAAATAGCAGATATTTCTAAGACACATACTGATCCAATGGCAAAGGTAATTAGAAATAGATTAAAACGACTTGGGATTCGTAGTGGAATTAAAGTCGTCTTTTCAGATGAAAGTCCGATAGTTATACGTGAAGATGTAAAAGAAACAGTTGGCGATAAAAATGCAATTAATAGAAAAGGGCAAATGCCACCATCATCAAATGCATATGTACCTAGTGTCGTTGGGTTAATATGTTCAAGCTACGTTATTAACGATATTTTAAAAGATATTCCATTGAGACGTATTAAAGATAAAGGACAATACTAATAATCGTATTAGGTATAAAATAAAAAGATAGCTCATTCATACGTAATTAATACGTTGAAGAAGAGCTATCTTTTTTGTTTATTTTGACTGATTCAATAAATTTTCATAAATGGCTTTAAATTGTTGTTCGCTTTTAGAGGTAGTTTTAGGTTCATAATAAATTCGATTTTTAAGTATATCAGGTAAATACTGTTGTACAACATGACCGTTTTCATAATTGTGCGGATATTTGTATCCAGTTGCACGTCCTAATTCTTTTGCACCAGCATAATGACCATCTTTTAAGTAATCGGGGATTTGACCTACTTTACCTTGTCTAATATCACTTAATGCTTTATCAATTGCAGATATACCTGAGTTAGATTTAGGTGATAAACATAATTCAATCACAGCTTGGCTTAATGGTATTCTTGCTTCAGGAAAACCTAAACGTTCAGCTGATTGAATTGCAGCTAATGTTCGGTGACCCGCATTAGGTGAAGCAAGTCCTACATCTTCATAACTTATAACTAAAAGTCGTCTTACAATTGTTGGTAAATCACCAGCTTCAATAAGACGTGCTAGATAATGTAATGCCGCATTGACATCACTACCCCGAATAGATTTTTGAAATGCACTCATAACATCATAGTGCATATCGCCATCTTTATCACTTACAAATGCACCTTTTTGTAAACAATCTTTAGCATCTTGCAAAGTTATATGACGTGATCCGTCTTTTTCAGAAGCACTTAAAACCGCTAATTCTAATGCATTTAATGCACTTCTAACATCGCCTTGACTCTGAGTTGAAAAGTATGTCATTGCATCCTCATCTACAATAGGAGAATAAGACTTAAGGCCTCTCTCTTTATCTTCTAACGCTCTATTCAAAGCGATATGAACATCATCATCGTTCAATGGATAAAGTTCAAAAATTTGAGCTCTAGAACGTATTGCTGGATTGATGGCATGATATGGATTTGAAGTTGTAGCACCAATCAAGACAATTTTCCCATTTTCTAAATGAGGTAATAGAAAATCTTGTTTTGCTTTATCTAAACGATGGATTTCATCTAATAACAAAATCACTTGTCCAGACATTTTTGCTTCATCAACAACCATTTGCATATCTTTTTTAGTGTTTGTTACAGCATTTAATTGTCTAAATTTATATTGAGTACTACCGGCAATAGCTTTAGCAATACTTGTTTTTCCTATTCCAGGAGGACCATAAAAAATCATTGAAGAAAGTCGTTTAGTATCAACCATCCTTCTTATGATACCTGTTGGTCCAACTAAATGTTGTTGTGATATAATTTCATCTATATTAGTAGGTCTCATCCTAGACGCTAAAGGTTCAGTATTCACATTTGTCACACCTTTCTAATATAATCTTAACGTAAAAAATGGTAAAATGGGAATAAATAATTCGAATTAAGTGAGGTTATACAATGAAAATATCAACAAAAGGGAGATATGGTTTAACTTTAATGATTTCTCTTGCTAAAAGAGAAGGACAAGGGTGTGTATCATTAAAAACCATTGCGGAAGAAAATAATTTAAGTGATTTATATTTAGAACAACTTGTGGGACCCTTAAGAAATGCTGGATTAATTCGAAGCGTTCGTGGTGCTAAAGGTGGTTATCAATTAAGACTACCATCAGAAGAAATTACAGCTGGTGATATAATCAGATTGCTAGAAGGGCCTATTACTTTTGTGGAAAGTATTGAATCAGAACCACCAGCACAAAAACAATTATGGATCAGAATGAGAGATGCAGTTCGTGACGTATTAGATAATACAACACTTCAATACCTAGCGGAATACAAAGAAACCGACCAAAACCTCGACGGTTATATGTTTTATATATAGGGACCCAGCAGAGAGAAACTGACGTGTCAGTTTCAACAAGCAAAGCCAGCTGGGCAAGGGACCCTTCACAAAGAAATTGGTAAAACCAATTTCAACGAGCAAAGCAAGAAGGGCAAGGGACCCACCAAAGAATTTTTCAAAAACATACATGAAACAGTGATTACCTATACTCTATAATCCGAATGTTACTTATAAGAAACAAAATGTATAATCTGAGTTTCTTATATAATAAGTCTTATCTTTCGAACCAAAATCTAAAAAAATATAAATTTTTTGGTTTTATATGTTTAGTTCTATAAACAAGTGGTATTTATGGAATATACATCACATAAGTTGTTGAATTAATTAAATTAACAACATATAAGATGTATTTAAGTTAAAATTAAACTTTTAACAAAATACAAATTTGTTCAAAATCGAAAGGAGCTTTTATTTATGGGATTCATGGATAAAGCAAAAGACGCAGCAGAAAAATTCAAAAACAGTGATAATGAGCAAGTAAACAAAGCGAAAGACACTATTAACGAGTATACTGATACTGGTAAAGGTGACAAAGATAAAAAAGAAGACAAAGACGATAAATAATCGTTTAAAATATTTTTTAGAGATAGCATTCAATGCTATCTCTTTTTTTATAGAAAAAAGGAGTAAGGCAAATCTAAAATGCCTTACTCCTTATGAATTTATATTACATTGCATCAATAATATGTTTGAATTTTTGATATGAATCATATTGTTTTTGTTGATCGTAAATATAACTTACACCCATAATTTCATCAATATCTTCATAGTAATCAATGAAATCTTTAAGTTTTTGTTTAACTGTGCTTTCAGACCCAATTAAAGAGGATTTAATTCTTTGTTTGGCCATTTCTAATTCTCTTGGTGTTAAAATTTGATCTAATTCATTTGTTGGTGGTTGAACAGGTTGCATTTTACCTCTCGTAATACTAACCATAACCTGAGCCATTGAAGTAGCTAGATACTCAGCTTCTTCATCAGTATCACCTATAATTACGTTTAATCCTATAATGACATAAGGTTCACTTAATACATCAGATGGTTCAAACAATTCTTTATAAATTTCAATAGCTTCTTTCATCTGTTGTGGTGCAAAATGACCTGCAAATACATAAGGTAATCCTCTTCTAGCTGCAACATGTGCAGAATCAGTAGATGATCCAAGTATATAAAGAGGGACATTTTTATTAACTGCTGGATAAGCACGTACATATGCTTGTTGATTTGCTGGACCAAAATATGTTTGTAATTGATCGACTTCTTCTGGAAATTGATATACGCCATTATGTTGGTCTCGACGTAGCGCACTTGCTGTCATCATATCAGTACCCGGCGCTCTACCTAAACCTAAATCAACTCGATTTGGAAATAAAGTAGCCATCGTACCAAATTGTTCTGCGACTATGAGTGGTGCATGGTTAGGTAACATAATGCCACCAGAACCAACTTTTATAGATTGAGTATGCTCTAAAGTATGTTGGATTAATAATGCTGTGGCAGAACTTACTAAATTTGGTGCGTTATGATGTTCTGCTATCCAATAGCGTTCATAACCAAAATCTTCCAATTGTTGTGCCAATGAAATCATATCATTTAAAGCTTCTCTATCTTCTTGTCCTTCTCTGATAGGGACAAGGTTTAATGCGGAAACCTTTAAGTTATTCAAATTGATCATGCCTCCATAGTAAAAATAGTATATGAAGTATAACAATGTTTATTTGATTAAAATAATAAACTGCTCATATGTATTTTAGTCTCTTGATTTTGATTGAAAAATAGAATATTAATGATTCATAAATATCATGGGTAGTATACGTAATAATAATTTCAACTAATTATGGATAATGTTAAAATTAAAGTAACTATTAATCAAACAGATAGGTAGAAAAATAGTTTTCTAGGTGCTATTATAGGAACATTGATAATTTTGTGAGGAGTGTCAAAACATGGAAGTATATGCAGATTATGCTGCAACAACCCCAGTTAAACCTGAAGTAGTAGATTCTATGATGAACATATATCAAACTCATTATGGGAATCCATCTTCTATTCATTCAATTGGTAGAGATGCCCGTAAATATTTAGATGAGTCTCGCCGAACAGTAGCACAATGTTTAGGTGCAAAAGCTAACGAAGTGATTTTTACTAGTGGTGCAACGGAATCTAATAATACTGCAATAAAAGGGCTAGTAAAAGCTAATGAGCACATTGGTAATCATTTAATTACAACAAAAATTGAGCATCACTCCGTACTAAATGTATTTGAACAATTAGAACGAGAAGGATATGACGTAACATATTTAGACGTTGATGATACTGGTGCAATAGATTTAGATCAATTAGAAGAAGTGATTACAGATAAGACAATTCTAGTGTCTATCATGTTTGTTAACAACGAAGTAGGTACTGTTCAACAAATGTATGATATAGAAGATATTGTTACAGCTACAAATGCATTATTCCATGTAGATGCAGTTCAAGCAATCGGTCATTTAGATATTAATTTTGACGATTTTAAATTTGATACAATGAGTGTCACTGGTCATAAATTTGGTGGACCTAAAGGTGTTGGTGCGCTATTAGTTAGAGAGAATACTCCGATACAGTATAGTCAACTTGGAGGAGAACAAGAAACTAAACGTCGTGCTGGTACAGAAAACTTAGCGCAAATTGTCGGCTTTGCAAAAGCAATTGAACTTGCTGAACAACATAGAGATGAAAATAATATTCATTTAATGAATTTAAAAGAATTATTTTTAGTTAGCTTACAAGAACGTGCTATTCCATTTGAACTTAATGGTTCAATGGTAGATACAACGGGTCATATTATAAATTTATATTTTCCATTTATTGATGTTGAAACAATGTTAACTTTATTAGACTTAAGTCAGATTTATGTATCATCTGGCTCAGCTTGTACAGCAGGTTCAACTACTCCGTCACATGTATTAGCTGCAATGTACGAAGATGAAGAACGTGCTAAACATTCTGTAAGATTTAGCTTTAACGAAATGACTACCGAACAAGAAGTCAAATATATAGTTGCAGAAATTCATAAAATATACCATAAATTTAAGGAGGAATAGTAGTGACAAATAAAGATACTCGCGTAGTCGTTGGTATGTCTGGTGGCGTAGATAGTTCAGTAACAGCATCTCTGTTAAAAGAACAAGGCTATGATGTTATAGGTATTTTCATGAAAAATTGGGACGATACCGATGAAAATGGTGTATGTACTGCAACAGAAGATTATAATGATGTCATTGAAGTTTGTAACCAAATTGGCATTCCATATTATGCAGTTAACTTTGAACAAGAGTATTGGGATAAAGTGTTCACCTACTTTTTAGATGAATATAAAAAAGGGCGTACACCAAATCCTGACGTTATGTGTAATAAAGAAATTAAATTCAAAGCCTTTCTAGAACATGCACTGAAATTAGGTGCAGATTATGTAGCAACAGGTCATTATGCAAGAATAAGAAGACATGACGATGGACATGTTGAAATGTTAAGAGGCGTTGATAATAATAAAGATCAAACTTATTTCTTAAATCAACTTTCACAGCAACAGCTTTCAAAAGTAATGTTCCCAATAGGTGATATTGAGAAAAAACGTGTGCGTGAAATTGCTGAAGAACAAAACTTAGCAACAGCTAAAAAGAAAGATTCTACAGGAATTTGTTTTATAGGTGAAAGAAACTTCAAAACATTCTTATCACAATATTTGCCAGCTCAATCAGGTGATATGGTGACATTAGATGGTAAAAAAATGGGTACACATAGTGGATTAATGTACTACACTATCGGTCAACGACATGGTTTGGGTATCGGTGGAGACGGTGATCCTTGGTTTGTAGTCGGTAAAAATTTAGAAGATAATGTCCTTTATGTAGAGCAAGGATTCCATCATGAGGCATTATACAGTGACTATTTAATTGCTTCAGATGTTTCATTTGTTAATGAAAATGAAATTGATTTAGAACAAGGATTTTACTGTACTGCTAAATTTAGATACCGTCAAAAAGATACAAAAGTATTTGTACAACGTGAAAATGACGAAGCTATTAGAGTAACTTTCAATGAACCAGTTAGAGCTATCACACCTGGTCAAGCGGTTGTATTTTATAATGAAGAGGTTTGTCTTGGTGGTGCAACAATTGATGATGTGTATAAAACATCAGGTCAATTAAGTTATGTTGTGTAAAAAATCAGCCATTAATTCATAGAAATGTTTCTTTGAATTAATGGCTTTTTAATATGAATGATTGTGGTAGTATCCAACCATTGGAGAACATGACAAATTCATTTTAAATAAAAATACATAAAGTGGTAAAATATGATTAAAATAAAAGTTTGAACTTGAAATGAAATCATATAATACCTATATCATTATTTAAGAATTAAGGAGATGTAATTTTAAATATGATAGATCAAAAAACGATATATCAATTTATCAAAGAAGGCCAATTAGAAGAAGCTTTAAAAGCTTTGTTTGATAATATAGAAGAAGATCCATCAATTACTGAAAATTATATTAATGCTGGTATTGTATTGGCAGATGTTGGTGAAATTGAGAAATCTGAGCGATTTTTTCAAAAAGCAATAACGATTGATTCAGAAAATGGAGCAATATATTATAATTTAGGAAACTTATATTACAATCAAGGTAGATATAATGAAGCGATAAAGTTATACCAACAAGCTATGAAATATGATGTGGAACCTGTAGATTGTAACTATATGATTGGAATGGCTTTTAATCAATTAAATGCGCATAAAGAAGCATTACCATTTTTAATGACAGCAGCTGAAAAAGATCAACAACATGATATAGAAGTACAGTTTCAATATGGTTTAGTATTGTGTCAGCTAGAAATGTTTGATGCTGCAATAACACAATTAAACTATGTGTTGTCATTGGATTCATCACATGTAGATGCGATTTACAATCTTGGACTGGCTGCTTACATGAAGAATGAAGATATAAATGAAGCGATAGCATATTTTAAGCAAGCAGTTGAGATTGATCCAGAACATTTACTAAGTCAACATGCTTTAAAAACATTTTCAACTATGCAAGAAGAGGAGGAGTAATATGACTGACCCTACACTATTTGATTATTCAATGATAAAAGGCACTGTAGAAGCGATTTTGTTTCAAAATAGTGATAATTACTATACAGTTTTAAAAGTGGATACCATTGAGACAAACGAATCATTTGATACAATGCCAACAGTGGTAGGGTTTCTTCCTAATGTTGTTGAAGGTGATGTATATACATTTAAAGGACAAACTGTTGAGCATCCAAGATATGGTAAACAATTAAAAGCCGAAACATTTGAAAAAGAATTACCACAAACTAAAGATGCAATCATCAGTTATTTATCAAGTGATTTATTTAAAGGAATAGGTAAAAAAACAGCACAAAACATCGTAAATACTTTAGGAGAAAATGCGATTAATGATATTTTAAACGACGCTAGTGTTCTCGAAAAAGTACCTAGCTTGCCTAAGAAAAAACAAAAGCAAATTGCAGAACAAATTGCTTCTAATCAAGAATCTGAAAAAGTCATGATTAGATTACATGATTTAGGTTTTGGTCCAAAATTAGCTAGTTCTATTTATCAATATTACGGTGCAGAAACGTTAAGTGTATTAGATAAAAATCCATATCAACTTGTCTATGATATTAAAGGTATTGGCTTTAGTAAAGCTGATCAATTAGCACAAAAAATAGGAATTAAATTTGATGACCCTGAACGTTTAAAAGCAGGTTTATTATTTACGTTAGAGGAAGAATGTATTAAACAAGGACATACTTATATACCTAATGATCAAATTATTGCAGCAACTTTTAATGTTTTAACACAAAATAATAATAATGATGATAACCAAATTAATCATGAGCATTTACAAACAATGTTATTACAACTGAATGAAGAAAAAAGATTAATTGTAGATAAAGAAAAAATATCGATTCCAAGTCTTTACTATTCAGAATTAAAAAGTGTTCAAAACTTATATAGAATTAAAACTCATACTACAAAATTAAAAGAAATAGAACAATCTGATTTACAATTACATATAGGTGATATCGAAACAAATAATGAAGTGAGCTATGCTGCTTCACAAAAAGATGCATTACAAACGGCTATAAATTCTAAAATTATGTTACTAACTGGTGGACCGGGAACAGGGAAGACAACAGTTATAAAAGGAATAGTGGAATTATATGCAGAGGTGCACGGAATATCTTTAGACTACGATGACTATCAAGAAGATGATTATCCAGTTGTACTAGCAGCACCAACAGGTAGAGCTTCAAAAAGATTACAAGAATCTACTGGATTAGAAGCCATGACGATTCATAGATTGATTGGATGGAATCAAGATACCCAACCTGAAGATATTTTGGAAAATGAAATTAATGCGCGTTTGATTATAATTGATGAAATGTCAATGGTTGATACTTGGCTATTCCATCAATTTTTAAGTGCAGTGCCATTAGATGCTCAAATTATTCTTGTAGGAGATGAAGACCAACTTCCTTCTGTTGGACCTGGACAAGTCTTTAAAGATTTAATAGACTCAAATACGATTCCAAGGGTTAATTTAACTGAGGTATATAGACAACAAGATGGATCTAGTATTATAGAATTGGCACATCGCATGAAGTTAGGACAACCAATTGATATTACACAACGATTCCATGACAGAAGTTTTATTAATTGTGGTACAGAACAAATACCTAATGTAGTTGAGAAAGTCGTAAACAGTGCGGTAAATAAAGGATATGACATGAGTGATATTCAAGTACTAGCACCAATGTATAAAGGTAATGCAGGTATTAAAAGGTTAAATCAAATATTACAATCTATTCTAAATCCAAAAGAAAAAGATACTAGAGAAATCGAATTTGGCGATGTTGTCTTTAGAAAAGGAGATAAAGTTCTACAATTAGTTAATCGTCCCAATGATAATATCTTTAACGGGGACATTGGCGTAATTGTTGGTATTTTCTGGGCAAAAGAAAATGCTTTAAACAAGGATGTACTAGTCGTAGACTTTGAAGGAAATGAAATTACTTTTACAAGACAGGATATGCTCGAATTAACCCATGCATACTGTACATCTATCCATAAATCTCAAGGTTCAGAATTTCCAATCGTGATTATGCCTATAGTTAAACAATATTTTAGAATGCTACAAAGACCTATTTTATATACTGGTTTAACAAGAGCGAAACAATCATTAGTATTACTAGGGGATCCCCAAGCGTTTGATATCGGTCTTAACACAAACGGTCAGAAAAGATTAACGCAATTATTTACTTTATTAAAACAATACTTTACTGAAGAAAAATCCTATGATTTATCTTTAACTGAAGAGAATAATGAGTCAAATGATTCACAAGGTATACATTATGAAGATGATGTTTCAGATGAAAATGATGAAAATGATTCAGACAAGGCTATGACTATAGAATTAACTGAAGAAACAATATATCAAATTGATCCTATGATTAATATGGGAGAAACTTCACCGTATGATTTCGCTAATCGTTGACATTTGAAAACAATAAAATTAAAATAAACTTAAGTTCGCATAAAGACGAGTAAACAATTTTGAATTTTAAGAGATGTGCTGGTTGGTGGAAAGCACAATTAAAATTGTTGAACGCTACTTTGTGTCAATTTAAATATGTGACTAAAGTGATAAGTAAAGGTTAGCATGGAATAATTGATTAAAATTCATATTCTAATAAATGCAGTATTAATCCTAACCGTAATAACTTATAACTAGGGTGGTACCGCGACAACGTTCGTCCCTTTTGTGGATGAACGTTTTTTGTTTACCTTATAACACTAGTGTCCAATATAAACTTAATAAAAATGTGTATGAACTAAATATAGGGAGTGTACGTGGATGAAAAATTTAAAAGCAAGCGAAATTAGACAAAAATATTTAGACTTCTTTGTTGAAAAAGGTCATATGGTTGAACCATCTGCACCATTAGTACCTATCGATGATGATAGTTTACTTTGGATTAACTCTGGAGTTGCAACTTTAAAAAAATATTTCGATGGTCGAGAAACACCTAAGAAACCAAGAATTGTTAACTCACAAAAGGCTATTCGTACGAATGATATTGAAAATGTAGGTTTCACAGCAAGACACCATACTTTCTTTGAAATGCTAGGTAATTTCTCAATTGGTGACTATTTTAAGAAAGAAGCTATAGAATTTGCATGGGAATTTTTAACAAGCGATAAATGGATGGGTATGGAGCCAGAAAAATTATACGTCACAATACATCCAGAAGATACAGAAGCTTATAAAATTTGGAACGAACAAATTGGCTTAGAAGAAAGTCGAATTATTCGTATAGAAGGTAACTTTTGGGATATTGGTGAAGGACCTTCTGGACCTAATACTGAAATTTTCTATGATCGCGGTAATGATTTTGGCCAAGATGATCCAGAAGAGGAAATGTATCCAGGTGGAGAAAACGAACGCTATTTAGAAGTGTGGAATTTAGTGTTTAGTGAATTTAATCATAATAAAGATCATACTTATACACCACTTCCAAATAAAAATATTGATACCGGCATGGGATTAGAACGTATGACTTCTATCTCACAAAATGTACGTACAAATTATGAAACAGATTTATTTATGCCAATAATTAATGAAGTCGAAGAAGTGTCAGGTAAAAAATACCTTCAAAAAGATGAGCAAGATGTAGCGTTTAAAGTTATAGCTGACCATATTAGAACTATTTCATTTGCAATTGCTGATGGTGCTTTACCAGCAAATGAAGGACGTGGCTATGTATTACGTAGATTATTGCGTAGAGCAGTAAGATTTAGCCAAACATTAGATATCAATGAGCCATTTATGTATAAATTAGTTGATATTGTTGCGGATATCATGGAACCTTATTATCCAAATGTCAAAGATAAAAGTGATTTTATTAAACGCGTTATCAAATCAGAAGAAGAAAGATTCCATGAAACACTTGAAGAAGGTCTTTCAATTTTAAATGGATTTATTAGTAAAGCCAAAGAAACTAATAATGAAATTAATGGTAAAGATGCTTTTAAATTATATGATACGTATGGCTTCCCAATTGAACTTACTGAAGAGTTAGCAATTCAAGAAGGTTTAACTGTTGATATGGCTACATTTGAAGCAGAAATGCAACAACAACGCGATAGAGCACGTCAAGCTCGCCAAAATTCACAATCTATGCAAGTTCAAAGTGAAGTATTAAAAAATATTACTACTGAAAGTCACTTTGTTGGTTATGATACTACAGATTATCAAACAGAATTGATTCACCTTATTGAAAATGGAGAAGAAGTTGAAAAAGCAGATGCTGGTGAAACAATTTACTTCATGTTAAAAGACACACCATTTTATGCAGTGAGTGGTGGACAAGTAGCTGATAATGGTACTGTTAGTAATGAGCATTTTGAAATTTTAGTGACTGAAGTTACTAAGGCACCTAATGGTCAAAATTTACACAAAGGTGAAATTCAATTTGGTCAAGTAACAAAAGGTGCACAAGTTGATGCTAGTGTGAACAAAGATGAACGTCGTTCTATCCAAAAAAACCATAGTGCCACACACTTATTGCACGCTGCTTTAAAAGAAGTTTTAGGTGACCATGTTAACCAAGCAGGTTCATTAGTAGCACCAGACCGTTTAAGATTCGACTTCTCTCATTTTGGACAAATGACTCAAGATGAAATTGATCAGGTTGAAAGACGTGTCAATGAAGAAATCTGGAGAGGTATTTCTGTTCATATTCAAGAAATGGGAATTAATGAAGCTAAAGAAATGGGTGCAATGGCACTGTTTGGTGAAAAATATGGTGATATTGTAAGAGTCGTTAATATGGCACCATTTTCAATAGAATTATGTGGTGGTATTCACGTAGACAATACTGCTGAAATTGGTTTATTCAAAATTGTTAGTGAATCTGGTACTGGTGCAGGTGTTAGACGTATCGAAGCATTAACAGGAAAATCAGCGTTCTTATATTTAGAACATATCCAAACTCAATTCAATATTATTAAAGATCAAGTTAAAGTGAAAACAGATGATCAAGTTGTAGACAAAATTACTCAATTACAAGAAGAAGAAAAGAACTTATTAAAACGTTTAGAACAACGTGATAAAGAAATTACAAATCTTAAAATGGGTAATATCGAAGATCAAGTAGAAACAATAAATGCTTTTAAAGTATTGGCAACAGAAGTTGAAGTACCTAATGCTAAAGCAATTCGCTCAACTATGGACGACTTTAAATCAAAATTACAAGACACTATTATCGTCTTAGCAAGTAATGTAGATGGTAAAGTTTCTATTATAGCTACAGTTCCTAAAACTCATACAGATCAAATTAAAGCAGGTGACATCATTAAAAATATGGCACCAATCGTTGGTGGTAAAGGTGGTGGCCGTCCAGATATGGCTCAAGGTGGCGGTACTCAACCTGAAAATATCACAGAATCATTACGCTTTATTAAAGATTACATTAAAAATATGTAATTTTAGTTACAGTTCGTGTAGAATAAAATGGAATCAATTTATGAATTGAAGGAGTGACGAAATGGAAAACTTTGATAAAACAATGAAATTTAAATATGAAGATATTCCAGAAGAAGATGTCAAATCAGTATTAGAGAATGTCCACCGAACACTAGAAGAACGCGGATACAATGCAGTAAATCAAATCGTAGGATATTTATTATCAGGTGATCCTGCTTATATTCCACGTCAAAATGAAGCTAGAAATCAAATTCGTCACATTGATAGAGATGTGATTATGGAAGAACTCGTATCTAATTATTTAGCTGAGTCTAAAGAATAGTATCAATGTTAAAGCATAAAATACTTGGTTTAGACGTAGGTAGTAAAACAGTAGGAATAGCGATTAGTGATTTAATGGGTTGGACTGCTCAAGGTTTAGACACAATCCATATCGATGAACAAAATAATGAATTAGGCATCGAACAATTAGTTGAAATCATCAAGAAAAATGATGTCGGTACAGTTGTAATCGGTTTGCCCAAAAACATGAACAATTCTATTGGATTTCGTGGAGAGGCTTCGTTACAATACAAAGAGAAACTTCAAGAAGCATTACCATCTATTGAGATTGTCACGTGGGATGAAAGACTTAGCACGATGGCAGCTGAAAAGTCATTACTAGAAGCAGATGTTTCAAGACAAAAAAGAAAAAAAGTAATAGATAAAATGGCAGCCGTATTTATATTACAAGGCTACCTAGACTCTATTTAATAAAAGGAGAAATAAAATGACTGAACATAATCACGATGCAGAATTAAAAATTAACAATGAAGAAGAATTATTGACATTATATGATGAAGATGGAAATGAAGTTCTTTATCGTAAAATGCTTGAATTCTATCATCCTGAATTCAAAAAAGAATATGTAGTACTTGCTGAAGAAGGCGCACAATCTGATGAAGACGACATGATTGAATTAGTACCAATGATAAATGAACCTGATGAATCAGGTGACGGTGGTAAATTAGTCCCAATCGAAACAGATGAAGAATGGGATATGATTGAAGAAGTAGTTAATACTGAAATTGATGAATAATCTTAGAATAAATATTTAAATTTTACTCCTTATGTAACGATATCTATTGAATATCTGACATAAGGAGTTTTTCTATATATGATTTGTTCAAAGTTTGTTTACATACATGCTTATCATTTAGATTTATACTTATATTCACAAAGAATTTATGGTAAAATATTTGGAGTTAAATATTTTATATATCGTTATGTAACATAACGTTTAAAATACTTGTACGTAGTTACAATCAGTCAAAGCCATTGGTTATTTTACTAATCAATATTGTGACTGATTTATTTTATTGCCTTTTTAAATTGTAGTTATTTTACACAAAGGAAGTCGTTGTATAATGGATAATAATGAAAGTTATATTCTCAATTTACATAAAACTAATGATAATGACATTGAACTTTTAAGAGAATATGAAAATACAAATCAAGTGCCGATCGTGGATCGTAATACACTAGAAATAATCAAACAAATTATACGTATTCATCAAACTAAACGGATTTTAGAAATTGGTACGGCTATAGGATACAGTTCAATGCAATTTGCTTCAGTGTCTAATGATATACATGTAACTACAATGGAAAGAGACCCAGAAATGATAGACCAAGCGAAACATAATATCACTTCTAATCAATTTACTAATCAAATTGAGTTAATTGAAGGTGATGCATTAGAACAATTTGATAAAGTTAAATCTCAAACGTTTGACATGTTATTTATTGATGCTGCGAAAGCACAATCGAAGAAATTTTTTGAACTATATACGCCTTTACTTAAAAAGGGTGGCATTGTTGTGACAGATAACGTTTTATATCATGGTTTTGTCTCAAATATCGATATAGTTCGTTCACGTAACGTACGTCAAATGGTTAAAAAAGTACAACAATTTAATGAATGGTTAATGCAAAATGAACAATATACAACTAACTTTTTAAATATGGACGATGGTTTAGCAATATCTATTAAAGGAGAATGACTATGACAGAATTACTAGTTACTCCTAAGTCAATAACACATATGGAAACACTAATAGAAATAGGTGCAGATGCATTTGTTATTGGTGAGCAAAAATTTGGTTTACGACTTCCAGGAGAATTTAATCGAGAAGACATGGAAAAAGCAGTAACATTAGCCCATGAGAATGATAAGAAAGTGTATGCTGCAGTTAATGGTTTGTTTCATAATTATCATTTAGCAGCAGTAGAAGATTATATTCAATTTTTACATCAAATTGGTGTGGATAGAATTATTTTTGGTGACCCAGCTGTTGTGATGTATGTTAAACAACAAAATAATCCTATTCCATTACATTGGGATGCAGAAACACTTGTTACTAACTATTTTCAGTGTAACTATTGGGGACAAAAAGGTGCTACAAGAGCAGTATTAGCGAGAGAATTAAGTCTGGAAGAAATTATAAATATAAAAGAACATGCTGACGTGGAAATAGAAGTTCAAGTTCATGGCATGACATGTATGTTTCAATCTAAAAGAATGTTATTAGGCAACTATTATACATTCCAAGATAGACAAATGAAAATTCAACGTAATGAAAATCAAAATGATTTATTATTATATGATGAAGAACGCGAAAATAAATATCCTGTTTTTGAAGATTATAATGGTACACATATTATGTCACCAAATGATATGTGCCTTATAGAAGAATTAGAACCGTTTTTTGAAGCAGGTATCGATTCATTTAAAATTGACGGCATATTACAGACAGAAGAATATATCAATGTTGTTACACAACAATACAGAGAAGCAATAGATTTATATAATGAAGATCCTGAAACTTATGAAGATGAAAAATTTATGCTTGTAGATCCTATCGAAGACATTCAACCAGAACATCGACCATTTGATGAAGGTTTCTTATTTAAGCATACGGTATATTAGGAGGCTGAATCATGAAGACATTAGAAGAAGTTAAACAAACTTCAAATACTAAAATGAAGAAGCCAGAATTACTTGCTCCAGCTGGTAACTTAGAAAAGTTAAAAATTGCTGTACATTATGGCGCAGATGCAGTTTTTTTAGGCGGACAAGAATATGGTTTAAGATCAAATGCTGATAACTTCACAATGGAAGAAATTGCTGAAGGTGTTGAGTTTGCAAACCGTTATGGTGCAAAAATTTATGTTACGACTAATATTATTGCGCATGACGATAATATGGAAGGGTTAGACGATTATCTTATTAATCTTGAAGCGACAGGTGCAACAGGTATTATTGTTGCTGACCCCCTTATTATTGAAACTTGCAAAAAGGTAGCACCAAAATTAGAAATTCATTTATCCACACAACAATCTTTATCTAATTATAAAGCAGTTGAATTTTGGAAAGAAGAAGGATTAGATCGTGTAGTTCTAGCTCGAGAAACAGGAGCTATGGAAATGAAAGAAATGAAAGAAAAAGTTGATATTGAAATAGAAGCCTTCATTCATGGTGCTATGTGTATTGCTTATTCTGGTAGATGTACATTAAGTAACCACATGACAGCACGTGATTCCAATAGAGGTGGCTGTTGTCAAAGTTGTCGTTGGGATTATGATTTACTACAAGTAGATGAAGATGGTGAACTTGATTTATTTTATGAAGATGGACAAATCGTCCCATTTGCAATGAGTCCGAAAGACTTAAAATTAATCGAATCAATCCCACAAATGATGGATTTAGGTATTGATTCGTTAAAAATAGAAGGCAGAATGAAATCAATTCATTATATAGCTACTGTTGTGTCAGTATATCGTAAAGTAATTGATGCATATGCTGAAGACCCAGACAATTTTAAAATTCAACCTGAATGGTTAATGGAATTAGATAAATGTGCTAATAGAGATACAGCACCAGCATTCTTTGAAGGTACTCCAGGATATGAGGAACAAATGTTTGGAGAACAACAATCGAAGAAGTCTCCTTATGATTTTTGTGGCTTAGTTTTAGATTATGATCAGGATACAAAAATTGCTACAATTCAACAAAGAAATCACTTTAAACCTGGACAAGAAATTGAATTTTTTGGTCCGGAAATTGAAAGTTTTAAACAAGTTGTTGATACCATTTATGATGAAGAAGGTAATGAGCTTGATGCTGCGCGCCATCCATTACAAATTGTACAAATTAAAGTTGATCGTCCAATCTATGCAAACAACTTGATGAGAAAGGAAATCGGTTAATGACACAAACGACGATTATAGGAATTGCTGGAGGCTCTGGCTCTGGTAAAACGACAGTCACAAATGAAATTATGAAAAATCTTGAAGGTCATAGTATTGCATTATTAGCGCAAGACTATTATTATAAAGACCAATCACATTTAACTTTTGAAGAGCGTTTGGAGACAAACTATGATCATCCATTTGCATTTGATAACGATTTGTTAATTCAAAATCTAAGAGATTTACGAAATGGCAAAGCAGTTAAAGTACCAACATACGATTATGCTAATCATACAAGAAGCGATCAAACGATTGCATTTGAACCGAAAGATGTTATCATCGTAGAAGGTATCTTCGCTTTAGAGAATAAAACGTTACGTGATATGATGGATGTTAAAATATATGTCGACACTGATGCAGACTTAAGAATTTTACGTCGTCTTAAAAGAGACACTCATGAGCGAGGACGTTCTATGGATTCGGTTATCAATCAATACTTAAATGTGGTGCGTCCAATGCACGTGCAATTTATTGAACCAACTAAGAAACATGCTGACATCATCATCCCAGAAGGTGGTAGTAACAAAGTAGCCATAGACATTATGACTACTAAGATTCAATCTTTAGTTAGTAAACAATAGTATTTAAAAGTAAAGGAAGATGACATAATGGAAAATCAAAAACAATATCCAATGACTCAAGAAGGGTATGAAAAATTAGAACAAGAATTAGAAGAATTAAAAACAGTTAAAAGACCTGAAGTAGTTGAAAAAATTAAAGTTGCACGTTCTTTCGGCGATTTATCTGAGAACTCAGAGTATGATGCGGCTAAAGATGAACAAGGTTTTATTGAACAAGATATCCAACGTATTGAACATATGATTAGAAACGCTTTAATCATTGAAGATACAGGCGATAATAATACAGTACAAATTGGTAAAACTGTTACGTTTATCGAATTACCAGGAGACGAAGAAGAAAGTTACCAAATCGTAGGTTCAGCTGAAGCGGATGCATTTAAAGGTAAAATCTCAAACGAATCACCAATGGCGTCAGCATTAATTGGTAAAGAATTAGACGATGAAGTTCGTGTACCACTACCAAACGGTGGAGAAATCAACGTTAAAATTGTAGATATAAAATAATTAACTATTCTAAAAATAGTCGCAACAGCCTGGGACAAAAATCAGTGTCTCAGGCTACAATTATATATAGGCAGTAGTTGACTGATAAAGTAATTCTTTTTTCTTTAGAAATTAGAATTACTTATGCATGAGTGTTAACTCATGTAATCCTTAGTGGAACACATTAGCTAAAGCTAATGTGTAAGTATCACTAAACTATTAAAATAGTAGTGACACTTTATTTTTCAAATCTAGTCAACCTTGCCGGGGTGGGACAACGATAAAGAAATACTTTTTCTTTAGAAATTAGTATTTCTTAAGCATGAGTTCAACTCATGTGTTCCATTAATGTACACCTTAGCTAAAGCTAATGTGTAAGTACTACTAACCTAATAAAATTAGGAGTAGTGCTTTATATTTCTGTCCCACTCCCTTGCGCTTTTTTGGAATGTTTAATATTTAAGTGAGACATTTGAAAAATCTTTTAATTTAATGCAATCATTTTAATAAGGAAAACTTATTTGGTGATAACGATTACAGTGACAAATTAAACTTATTATGATTAAATATAATAAAGAATTTTTTGAATAGTTAGTAATTATTATTAGTAAACGTAAATCTTAGAATGAATTGAGAAATTGGTTATTACTAATAATTAGAATAATTTATTAAACAATCACGCAAATAAAATGATACAATAATATAGCACAACAAACTAGTCCTATAAAAGGGGAGGAATTGGTAAGTTGGAAACTAGATTGATAAATGAACAATCTTTAATGATTTATTTTGATAATGAAATTACTAAAGATACATATAATAAAGTAAATAAATTAGTTCAATATATTAAGGAACAAAATCATAAAGAAATCATAGATATAGTACCTTCATATAGAGCTATTTTGATTTCGTTTGATAACACAAGTATTGATGGCACTAAATTAATTGAAAATTTAGAACTTAATCAATTTAATGACTCAGAATCAAATCAATTACAACAACGAAAAGTAGTAACAATACCCGTAGTTTATGGTGAAGAATTTGGACCTGATTTGGAAGAAGTTGCCTCTAGTAATCAATTAACAACTGAGGAAGTAATCCAGATACATACACAACAACCCTACTTAATATATATGTTAGGTTTTATGCCAGGATTTCCATACTTAGGTGGTCTAGACGAACGTATACATACACCTCGTCGTTCAGAGCCAAGAGTAAAAATTGAAGCAGGATCAGTTGGTATTGCGAATAACCAAACTGGTTTATATCCTTTAGATTCACCAGGTGGTTGGCAAATTATTGGACGTACGCCGCTAAAAGTATTTGATTTAGATAGAGAGCCAATGACAATCTATGAAGCTGGTGACTATATTCAATTTAAAGCGATTACACAAGATGAATTTGAACAAATTCAAGCAGATATTAATGCTGGAAATTTTGAATTAGATAAGTGGGTGACTTACGACAATGAGTATTAAAATTATAAAGCCAGGCTTGTTCACAACCGTTCAAGATGAAGGAAGAAAAGGCTATATGAATTTAGGTTTTTCGGAAGCTGGCGCACTTGATAAATTTAGCTATTTGATTGCTAAGCATCTAATCGGTAATGAAGGCCCTTCACTTGAATATACAATTGTAGGCCCATCTATACAATTTTTAAGTGATAATTCATTTACCATTACTGGTGGACAGTTTAATGCAAAATTAAACGGGAACCCTATACAGACACAAGTCATCTATGAAGTTCATCAAGGTGATATTTTGGAAATCGGTAATGCTATTAAAGGCGCTCGAGGTTACATTACATTTGGTCAACCATTGGATATACTAAAAGTTGCAAATAGTTATGCAACGCATACTAGAAGTAAAATGGGTGGCTTTAAAGGTCGTGCATTAAAGAAAGATGATGTTATAGATACAGTATCATTACCTAAATATAAGAAATATGTAGGTCAAGCTGCAGAAATAAATTTAAACTATGAAGACAATGTGATTCATATTGTCGAAGGGCCACAAATTGAAGCTTTTTCAGAAGAGGCTAAAGCAAAATTAGTTGAAAATGAATTTATTATCTCAGATATGTCAGATAGAATGGGATTTCGCTTAAAAGGTGAAAGTATCCCACCCGAAGAATCTGCAGATATTATTTCTGAACCAGTAGCCTTAGGCAGTATCCAAGTTCCAAATGATGGAAACCCTATTGTATTATTAAATGATAAACAAACTGTTGGGGGCTATACAAAAATTGCAACAGTAACACAACTAGGATTAAATAAATTAGTTCAATTACAACCAGGAGAAGCTGTGCAATTTAAATGGATATCAATTGAAGATGCTATAAATGAATCTGCAACATTTAACGAGCAATTTGAAGACGAATTATCAAATATACAAAAACAACCGCTATACGAACTATCTATGTTAAGACAAACATCAAAAAAATTAGCGAATCTACTTAAAGGAGATATTTAATCAATGAATACTAAAAAAATAGAAGAAATCATTAAACTAGTCAAAGCTAATGATGTGAAAAAATTTAAATATAAAGATTTTGAAAGTGAAATTGAATTAGATTTTACAGAAGGACAAGTATTAGCACAGCCTACCAATGTACCTCAAGCTCAAAATGGTGCGACATCAAATGGTGTAAATCAACAAGATTCTCAAAAAACTGATGTTCAATCTGAAGAAAATGCGATCAAATCACCAATGGTCGGAACATTCTTTTTACAAGATAGTAAAGAATTAACAGAACCTCAAATTAAAGTCGGCGATAAAGTAGAAAAAGGCGATGTTATTGGTTACATTGAAGCTATGAAAGTAATGAATGAAGTTACTAGTGATATTGCTGGTGAAGTAGCTGAAATTGTTGTCGATCATGGAACTAATGTTGAATATGACCAAGTTTTAGTAACGTTGAAGTAAGGGGGTACAAGTAAATGTATCGATGTTTAATTGCAAACAGAGGGGAAATTGCTGTTAGAATTATTCGTGCCTGTAGAGAGATGGGCATTGAAACTGTAGCAGTATATGCTAAAGGAGATGAAGATAGCTTACATGTAGGATTAGCTGATCAAGCAGTTTGTATTGGTGAAGCAAATCCACTAGATAGTTATTTAAATATTCCTAGAATCATAGGTGCTGCAGAGGTAACTGGTGCGAATGCTATTCATCCGGGATATGGATTTTTATCTGAGTCAACAACATTCGCTAAAGCTGTAGAAGATAATAATATCAATTTTATCGGACCTAATAAAACAACTATGGAAATGATGGGAGATAAAATTACAGCTAGACAAACTGTTGATGGTGCTGGAGTTCCTGTTATACCTGGTTCAACAGATGAAGTTAAAACTGTAGAAGAAATAAAAACACTGGCAGAAGACATTGGTTATCCTGTTGTTTTAAAAGCTGCAAGTGGTGGCGGTGGTAAAGGAATACGTATTGTTAAAGAACCTGACCATCTTGAAAAAGCGTTAAAAGAAGCTAAAAGTGAAGGACAAAAATACTTTAATGATGACCGAGTATATGTAGAAGCCTTTATTCCTGTTGCTAAACATGTTGAGGTTCAAATTATTGGAGATGGAAAAGATAATTTTGTTCATTTAGGAGAACGTGATTGTTCAGTACAAAGAAAAAATCAAAAATTAATTGAAGAATCTCCATGTGCTGCACTAACTGAGGAAAGACGCCAACGTATTTGTGATGATGCAGTTAAAGTTGCTCAAGCTTCAAATTACAGAAGTGCAGGTACGATTGAGTTTTTAGTTACTGAAGATGCACATTATTTCATTGAAATGAATGCAAGAATTCAAGTAGAACATACTGTTACAGAAATGCGTGCTGACAGAGATTTATTACTTGCACAACTTTATCTACTACAACATGATGAGCTTCCTTTTAAACAAGAAGACATTAAGTTTAATGGTCATGTAATTGAGGCAAGAATCAATGCTGAAAATCCTGAAAAGCATTTCCAACCAACACCAGGTAAAGTAAATGCATTACACTTACCACAAGGTTTTAACGTTAGAGTAGATTCACTTCTATATCCAGGATATAAAGTATCTCCTTATTATGATTCTTTAGTAGCAAAAGTAATTGTAAAAGGTGCAGATAGAGCTAGCGCAATTCAAAAGTTAAAAGTAACTTTAGATGAAATGGTTATCGATGGTTTTACAACAACAGCAGATTTCCTTTATGCAGTATTAAACTATCCTGCATATTCAGATGGAGACGCAAAAGATGTTGATATTAAATTCCTTGAAAAACATCAAATAAGTAAAGGAGTGGAATTATAATGCAAATTGATTTAAATTGCGATTTAGGCGAAGCATTTGGTAATTATTCTTTTGGTGGAGATAAAGATATTCTTCCTCTAATTACATCAGCAAACATTGCTTGTGGTTTTCATGCTGGTGATGCGAATGTAATGAATGAAACAATTCAATTAGCTAAAAAAAATAACATTGGTATAGGTGCACATCCTGGTTTACCTGATTTACAAGGTTTTGGTAGACGTAAATTAGATATGACACCTGATGAAATATATAACATTGTAGTATACCAATTAGGCGCATTAAATGGCTTTTGTCAAATACACGACGTTAAAATGAATCATGTTAAGCCTCATGGAGCATTGTACCAAATGGGTGCTAAAGATGAAGCTATAGCAAATGCTATTGCTAAAGCAGTTTATGATTTTGACTCAAGTCTTGTATTTGTTGGTTTAGCTAATACATTACTTATTTCAGAAGCAGAAAAAGTTGGATTAAAGACAGCTTCAGAAGTATTTGCAGATCGTCGATACGAAGATGATGGTCAACTTGTAAGTCGTAAAGAAACGGATGCAGTGATTACTGATTCTGAAGAAGCATTGGAACAAGTTGTAAAAATGGTAACTGAGAATAAAGTCATTTCAAAAAATAATAAGGAAATCACTCTTCAAGCAGACACAATATGTGTTCATGGAGATGGCGCACATGCGCTTGAATTCGTAACAAAAATAAGAGAAAAATTAACGAAAGAAGGCATTGATATCCAAACTTTATAGGGGGTTTTTAGATGGGAGAAAAACTATCATCAAATCACAATGGGAAAGCTAAATTTACTAGAAATCATAAAAGGTTGTTATTAGGATCTGTATTTTTGATGGCTACATCAGCTATCGGTCCAGCATTTTTAACACAAACAGCAGTATTTACTGCACAATTTTATGCTAGTTTTGCATTTGCTATTCTCATTTCTATAATTATTGATATTGGAGCTCAAATAAATATTTGGCGTGTACTTGTTGTAACTGGTTTAAGAGGCCAAGAAGTATCTAATAGGATACTGCCTGGTCTTGGAACAGTAGTCTCGATTTTAATTGCATTTGGGGGCTTAGCATTTAATATAGGTAATATAGCCGGAGCAGGTCTTGGACTAAATGCGATGTTTGGTATAGATGTAAAATGGGGTGCTGCGATAACTGCTATTTTTGCTATCTTAATATTTGTTAGTAAAAGTGGTCAAAAAATTATGGATGTTGTGTCTATGATTTTAGGAGTTGTTATGATTCTTGTTGTAGCCTATGTCATGGTAGTGTCCAATCCACCTTATGGTGATGCACTAGTACATACATTTGCTCCTGAACATCCAATTAAGTTGATTTTACCAATTATCACACTTGTAGGTGGTACTGTTGGTGGTTACATAACTTTTGCTGGTGCCCATAGAATTTTAGATTCTGGCATAAAAGGTAAAGACTTTTTGCCGTTTGTGAATCATTCAGCTATTGCAGGTATTTTAACTACTGGTGTGATGCGTACTTTACTATTCTTGGCAGTTTTAGGTGTTGTTGTAACTGGTGTTACATTAAGTTCTGAGAATCCACCAGCTTCAGTGTTCGAACATGCGATTGGACCAATTGGTAAGAACATTTTTGGACTCGTTATTTTTGCAGCAGCAATGTCCTCTGTTATTGGATCAGCTTATACAAGCGCAACGTTCTTAAAGACAATGCATAAATCTTTGTTCAATAAAAATAATTTAATCGTTATTTCATTTATCGTTATTTCAACTTTAATCTTCTTGTTTATTGGTAAACCAGTTAGCTTATTAATCATAGCAGGCGTAATAAACGGTTGGATTTTACCGATTACATTAAGTGTAATTTTAATAGCGAGTAGAAAGAAATCGATTGTTGGTGATTATAAACACCCTACTTGGATGTTAGTGTTCGGAATTATTGCAGTATTAGTAACTATCTTAACTGGCATCTTCTCATTGCAAGATTTAGCTAGTTTGTGGAAAGGCTAAGATTGTAATATTAAATTAAGATAATAAATATGCGTTAATATTATTCATTTAGTTAATAAATGTGTAGTATTAACGCTTTTTTTATAACTTAAAACATACGATTATATATTAGTTAAATACTAACCTATTGTCGTTGAAAGCTATAAAATGTGATAGAATAACAAATGCTAGTATAATAAGATAAGGTGGGACAATAATGATAGGTATTATTGGTGCAATGGAAGAAGAAGTTGCCATTTTAAAAGATAAATTAGTGAATTTAAGCGAAATTAATGTAGCTCATGTTAAATTCTATAAAGGTGAACTTAATCAAAAAGAAGTAGTCATTACTCAAAGTGGTATTGGTAAAGTTAATGCAGCTATTTCTACAACATTACTAATCGAAAAATTCAATCCAAAATACATCCTAAATACAGGTTCAGCCGGAGCACTAGATGAAAACTTATCTATAGGAGACGTATTAATCAGTGATAATGTAGCTTACCATGATGCAGATGCTACAGCATTTGGCTATGCATTGGGTCAAATCCCACAAATGCCAGAAAAATATGAAGCAAATCAAAATTTAATAAATGAAACAAGTGAAGTTGTAAAACAACAAAATTTAAATGCTAAAGTTGGGCTTATTGTAAGTGGTGATAGTTTCATAGGAAGTGCAGAACAAAGAAAAACGATAAAAACTCAATTTAGCGACGCAATGGCTGTAGAAATGGAAGCAACTGCTATCGCTCAAACATGTTATCAATTTAAAGTTCCATTCATCATTACGAGAGCTGTCTCTGATTTAGCTAATGGCGAAGCAGATATGACATTCGAGGAATTTTTAGGAAAAGCAGCTGTTTCATCTAGTGAAATGGTAGAATTATTAGTCGGAAAATTATAATTAAAGAGTAAAGGTGACAATTCAATGGGTATTATTAAACATTATTTTATGCCTAATGCATATGTAAAGTCAGTATTCGAAATCAATGTTGATAAATTGGCTGAAACTGGTGTAAAAGGTATTATCACAGATTTAGATAACACACTTGTAGGTTGGGATGTTGTCGCGCCTACTGAACAAATTAAACAATGGTTTAAAGAAGCAAGAGAAAAAGGCATACAAATCACAATTGTTTCAAACAATAATGAACAACGTGTAGGTGAATTTTCAAAAGATTTAAATGTAGATTTCATTTGTAAAGCTAGAAAACCGATGGGTAAAGCATTTAAAAAAGCAATTAAACAAATGAGCATCAAACCTAGTGAAACAGTGGTAGTTGGTGACCAAATGTTAACAGATGTTTTTGGTGGTAATCGCAATGGTTTATATACGATTATGGTTGTACCTGTTAAACGTACTGACGGGTTTATTACCAAGTTTAATCGCTTAATTGAAAGAAGATTATTAAATCACTTCAGGAAAAAAGGTTATATTAAATGGGAGGAAAATTGATTGAGTGATGAATTGAAATGTATAGGTTGCGGCGCACCATTGCAATCAGAAGATAAAAACGCACCAGGTTATGTACCGGAACATAATATGTTTAGAGAAGATGTTATTTGTAGAAGATGTTTTCGATTAAAAAATTATAATGAAGTACAAGATGTAGGACTTGATAGCGAAGATTTTTTAAATTTACTTTCTGGATTATCAGATAAAAGCGGTATCGTTGTTAATGTCGTAGATGTATTTGATTTTGAAGGTTCATTTATTAATGCAGTTAAACGCATTGTTGGTAATAAAAAAGTTATTTTAGTAGCTAACAAGATGGACTTACTTCCAAAACAAATTAACAAACGTCGTGTAAAAGAATGGTTGAAACGTTCTGCTAAGAAATACGGTCTTGATTCTGAAGACGTTGTACTCATTTCAGCTGAAAAAGGACAGGGTATTGAAGATCTATTATATTCAATCAATAAACATCGTCAACAGGAAGATGTCTATATTGTAGGTACAACTAACGTAGGTAAATCAACATTAATTAATAAATTGATAGAGCTTAGTGTAGGTGAAAAAGATGTTGTCACAACGTCTAGATTCCCAGGAACTACATTAGATATGATAGATATTCCATTAGATGAAAAATCATTTATGTTTGATACACCTGGTATTATTCAATCACATCAAATGACTCACTTTGTCACAGAAAAAGAATTAAAATTAATTATGCCTAAAAAGGAAATCAAACAAAGAGTATATCAACTAAATGAAGGACAAACATTATTCTTTGGTGGTTTAGCTCGAATTGATTATGTTTCAGGTGGAAAAAGACCATTGATATGTTTCTTTTCAAATGAATTAAATATTCATAGAACTAAAACAGAAAAAGCCAATGATTTATGGAAAAATCATATTGGAGATTTGTTAACACCACCTCATGATCCTAATCAATTTAATATGAGTGAAATGAAAGCTGTTCGATTAGAAACAGGCAAAGAAAAACGAGACGTAATGATTTCTGGACTAGGATTTATTACAATTGATGCTGGTGCAAAAGTTATTGTTAGAGTACCTAAAAATGTAGATGTCATTTTAAGAAATTCGATATTATAAGGAGGGATAAACGTGAAATTTGCAGTAATTGGACATCCAATTTCACACTCTTTATCACCACTTATGCATACTGATAATTTTGCATCTTTGGGTTTGAATTATACTTATGAAGCAATTGATATACCTGAAGATCAATTTCATAACATTAAAGAAATAATTAAAGAAAGAAAATTAGATGGATTTAATGTTACGATCCCACATAAAGAACGTATTATTCCATTTTTAGATGAAATAGATTCACAATCTACAACTGTTGGTGCTGTTAATACAGTAATGGTACGTGACGGTAAATGGATTGGATACAATACAGATGGGATAGGTTATGTTACTGGCTTGCGTCAAGTTTATAATGATTTAGAAAATGCATATATATTAATTTTAGGCGCTGGTGGAGCTAGTAAGGGTATAGCAAATGAATTAACTAAATTTGTTCAACCGAAATTAACGATTGCTAACCGTTCGATGAAACGATTTGAGTCATGGCATTTAAATGTTAATCAGATAACTCTAGAACAGGCTGAATCCCACTTAGATGAGTTCGATATTATTATTAATACAACACCTGCTGGTATGGATAATAATCAAGAATTACCCATCAGTCTCAAGAATTTAAACACAGACACCTTAGTAAGTGATATCGTATATATTCCGTATAAAACACCAATTTTACTAGAAGCGGAAAATAAAGGTAATCCGATTTATAATGGATTAGACATGTTTGTATATCAAGGCGCTGAAAGTTTCAAAATATGGACTGGATACCAAGCCGATATTAAAATGATGAAACAATCAGTAATAGATAAATTAAAAGGAGTTTAATTATGTTAACTGGAAAACAAAAAAGATATTTACGTAGTTTAGCACATAATACTGATCCAACCTTCCAAATTGGTAAGGGTGGTATAAATGAAAATATGATTAACCAAATTGACGATACTTTAGAGAATCGCGAATTAATTAAGATACACGTATTACAAAATAATTTTGATGATAAATCAGAACTTGCTACTGCATTAAGTGATGCTACGAATAGTGAAGTTGTTCAAATCATAGGGTCTATGATTGTTTTATACAGAGAATCAAAGGATAATAAAGAAATTACGTTACCATAATGAAAAAGAAAATTATTTTATATGGTGGACAATTTAACCCGATTCATATCGCTCATATGATGGTAGCTAGTGAAGTGTATCATGTCATCAAGCCAGATGAATTTTATTTTTTACCAAGTTATATGTCTCCTTTAAAAGAACATTCTGATTTCCTAGAAGCACCACAACGCATTAAAATGATAGAGTTAGCAATTGCTACTTTAGGTTTTGGTAAAATTAGTGAAGAAGAAATAGAAAGAAAAGGGCAAAGCTATACTTATGATACGTTATCATCATTAATAAAGTCACATCCTAATAGTGAATTCTACTTCATTATAGGCACTGATCAATACGATCAATTAGATAAATGGTACAATGTTGATGAATTAAAGAAATTGATTACATTTATAGTGGTTAATAGAGAGAAAGATGTACAGTCTGTTGAAGAAGGTATGATATCTATCACTATTCCTAGAATGGATATTAGTTCTTCAATGATACGTGAACGTGTTAAAGCGAAACAGTCTATTCAAATATTAGTTCCTCAAAGCGTTGAACATTATATTCGAGAGGAAGGATTATATGAAAATTGAAAATGCTATAGAGTTAGTCAAAGAGAAATTGCCAGAAAAGCGATTTAAACATTCACTTAGAGTAGCAGAGACAGCTGTAAAATTAGCAGAAATCTATGATGGCGATAAAGATAAAGCTGAACTAGCTGGTGTACTTCATGATTATTGTAAATATGATGATTTAAGTACTATGTATCAAACAGTGAGACAGTATGATTTAGAATCTGATTTATTGAGTTATGGTGGAGAAATTTTGCATGGACCGGTTTGTTCAGCAATAATGGAAAATGACTTTGATGTCAAAGATGAAGAAGTTTTGTTAGCTATTAAATATCATACAACTGGTCGTCAACAAATGACAAAAACAGAAAAACTAGTATTTATAGCTGACTATATAGAGCCTGGTCGTAAGACTCCAGGAGTTGAAGAAATCAGAGATATGGCATACAATCAAGGTAGCTTAGATAAAACAATTTATGAAATTTCTAAGCGTACAGTACTATTTTTAATTCAAAAAGATATTACAGTTTACGGTGCTACGATTGCTTGTCTAAATTATTATAACTATAGTGATGAAAGAATAAAGGATGATTAAATGAATTCAGACAAATTGTTAAACATTGCTGTTGATGCAGCAGAGAACAAAAAAGCAGAAGATATTATTTCTCTTAATATGCAAGGTATCAGTGATATGACAGATTATTTTGTTGTATGTCATGGTAATAATGAACGTCAAGTTCAGTCAATTGCTAGAGCTGTAAAAGAAGCAGTTCATGAACATGATATCGATGTTAAACGAATGGAAGGTTATCAAGATGCAAGATGGGTTCTAATTGACCTTGCCAATGTAGTTGTTCATATCTTCCATAAAGATGAACGATCTTATTATAATATTGAGAAATTATATCAAGATGCTCCAATCGAATCATACGGACAGGTTGTTTACTAATTATGTCTCAATATGAAGAAATGAGTTTGGTTTATGATCAACTCACACAAGATCAACCTTATGAATCATGGTTTGATATAGTTCAATTTTATGCTAATCATCATGCCGATATCCTTGATATTGGATGTGGTACAGGTACATTAACATGTATGTTAAATGATTTAGGAAATGTTAGTGGCATGGATATTAGTCCGGATATGCTTTCCATTGCCTCTCAAAAATCTAATCAAATCAATTGGTTAGAAGGAGACATGACGAATTTTCAATTAGATCATCAATTTGATATTGTTACTATTTTTTGTGATTCATTAAACTATTTACCTACATTAGACAATGTTGAAGATACTTTTAAATGTGTTTATAACCATTTGAAAGATAACGGTTTGTTAATATTTGATGTACATACCGTTGCTAAAATGACTACATTATTTAGTGACCAAAGTTATATAGATGAAGCAGAACATTTATTTTTAGGATGGGATGCTCTAAAAGGCGCGGAACCATTAAGCGTTATTCATCAAATGTCATTTTTTATTGAAAGAGAAAATGGTTTATATCAAAGATTTGACGAAGAACATTATCAACGTACATTTGAAAAAGATGTATATACTCAATTATTGGAAAAATGTGGATTAACTTTAGTCAAAACGTTTACAGATTTCAATATGAATCAAGATGATGAACAGGCAGATCGATTATTTTTTGTAGCTCAAAAACATTAAATATAAAGTAAAATCACGCTGACATACGTTAATTAGTATGAAGGGGTGATTTTTTGCTTTCTAAATTAACACAATTAATAAAGATTTTGACACCGTATCAACTATATATTGGAATTGGAATAGCAATTATTTTTATAGCAGTTTTATCTTATTCTATGAATCATAATGAAGACAAAAGTCAACAAACATATGTTGAATCAAATACAGATAGTTATAGTAATAAAACAGATAAAAAAGAAACTTTATCTAAACGTCATCAAGGCGAAACTAAAGATTCTGATGCAAAAAAGGAAAATAAAGTTATATACGTTGACATAAAGGGGGCAGTAAAGCATCCCAATGTATATAAAATGAACAGTTCTGATAGAATCATTGACTTGTTAAAGAAAGTCCAATTAAGTAATAATGCTGATACTAAACAAATTAATTTATCAGAAAAATTAATAGACCAAAAGTTAATTTACATACCTGAAAAGGGAGAAAAGACTTCTCAAAATATACAAGAACAAATTACAAGTAATACGGTTGATAGTACACAATCAACTATTAATTTGAATGTAGCGACAGAAGAGCAATTATTGAAAGTTCCTGGTATAGGTCCTTCTAAAGCCAAAGAAATTATAGATTATAAAAATAAAAATGGTGCTTTTAATAGTATAGAAGATTTAAAAAACATAAAAGGATTTGGACCAAAAACATTTGAAAAATTAAAGGCTTATTTTACTGTGTAATAAGAGTTGCATTTGCATTATGATTTTAAAATGAGTAAGCTATAATTATTATTTTAATTAAGTACGATGGAGGCATAGATCATCATGGAAAGAATAAAATGGGAAGAATATTTTATGGCACAAAGCCACTTATTAGCATTAAGATCAACTTGTCAAAGATTATCAGTTGGCGCGACGATAGTTAAAGACAACCGTATTATTGCAGGCGGTTATAATGGATCCGTAGCTGGTGAAGTACATTGTATCGATGAGGGTTGTTTGATTGAAGATGGCCATTGTATAAGAACTATTCATGCTGAGATGAATGCGTTATTACAATGTGCAAAGCAAGGTGTATCGACTGAAGGTGCAACAATTTATGTCACACATTTCCCATGTCTTAATTGTACAAAATCAATCATTCAAGCAGGAATAAAGACGATTTATTACGCTGAAGATTACCATAATCACGAGTATGCCATGAAGTTACTGGATAAATCTGGAATAGAATACAAAAAAATTCCATTTTCACCAGATTATGTTGCAAAGTATTTAACTCAAGGTTAAGTTTATTGTTTTATATTGCAATATCATTTCTAGTAGGGATACTTTGGTTATTTAACAAAGTGCTCTCTACTTTTATACTTTGTATGCTAATGTTTCTATTAATAAGAAAAAATGTAATTAAGCAATATCTATTCTTGGTATGTATCTCAGTATTACTTAGTGTTTTAATGTTAAATTTAGCACTTACTAAACATAAACAAGAAATGCAAAATATTAAGAATAGTAAACATATTAATGAAGCAGTAACTTTTATTAAATTAAACAAAGAAAGTAATATCTATAAAGGACTCCTTGAATGGCATGACCACAATGTAAAGTTTTATTACAGACATCAAGGTGATTATAATCGATTGAATATTGATAATTATAGATGTGCTATAAATGGAGATTTACAGTTATTAAATTCGAATCAGCCTATAATATTTATTAAACAGATAGATTTAAATAGTTGTACACAAAATAAGAAAATTAATCCTATAGCCAAACATCAAAGTTATATTCAGAATCAAATGAGTAAAACAAAAAATGTTTATCACGATAGGTTACTAGCTTTGATTACTGGTGACACATCAACATTAAATCAATCATTTATTGACGATGTTAAAGAAATAGGAATTTATCATTTACTTGCAGTAAGTGGTTCACATGTTGCTGCAATTATTTATTTAGTACATTCCGCTTTTGTGAGATTGAACACACCATATTTATTAATTAAGCTTTTACTTCTACTTATATTACCTCTATATGCTTTTTATACTGATTTTGCTCCTAGCGCAGTTAGATCTATATTAGTCGGCATAATTTTACTCATTCTTCCTAGACAGTTTAAAAGTAAACCGTTAGATATACTCTCTTTTATTTTTATATTAATGTATTTTATCAATCCACTGATAGTTTTTGATATTGGTTTTCAGTTTAGCTTTTTTATTTCATTCTTCCTTATAATTTCTACACCATTATTAAAGGAACTTACTGGACTAAAATTATTAATGTCAGTGACAATTATAGCTCAATTAGGAGCGTCAGTAATTACTGTCTACTATTTTAATCAAATTCAATGGATAGGATTAGTTTCAAATTTAATTTTCGTTCCTTTATATAGCCTTATTATCTTTCCGCTAGCGATTATATTTTTCTTTCTTAGCCACTTCACAACCCACTTATTAATTTTAAATACAGTAATAAATTATAGTTACCGTATACATGATCTATTTCTTTCTTTATTTCTTTCATTAAAGTACATTAGAATTTTTGTTCCTGAGTTAAACACTTTCGCAATAGTGTTTTTAATAATTTCTGTGTTCATTTCATTATTTTTATTCGTTAAAAGAAATATTTTAACGTCTGTTTCGATAATTTTTCTTAGCATTATAATAATTATATATACATCGAGGCCTTCAGAAACAGAGTTAACAATGTTAGATGTTGGTCAGGGAGACAGCATTTTATTTCATACTGAGTACAATCTAAATATTATGATTGACACTGGTGGAAAACTAACTGACAGTCACACTAAATCTAATAATAATATAACCAAATATAAGATTTTACCAAGTTTAAAAGCCAAGGGGATATCTACAATTGATTATTTAATTATTACACATCCTCATTTAGACCACATGGGTGAATTATCATATTTAAGTAATCATATAAACATCAAAAATATTATTATAGAGCCATCAAGTTATCCTAAAAATGTCCTAAAAAATATTAAAAGTATTTGTCAGTTAAATGGTATCAATTTCATGGATATTACCTTACTCATTTCTTTATCTATTAAAGATGGGAAACTTGAATTTTTAGATACTTATATTCAAGAAAGCGACGATAAAAATGAACACTCAATTGTTACATTATTAAAATATAAAAATAAAACTATTTTACTTACTGGTGATATGACTATTAATAATGAGGAACTACTGTTAAATCGATATCAATTACCTAAAATAGATATTTTGAAAGTTGCGCATCATGGCAGTAAAACAAGTAATTCTGCAAATTTAATACAACACATAACTCCAAAAATCAGTCTTATATCAAGTGGTAAAGGTAATAAATATCATTTGCCAAATCAAGAAGTAATTATACGGTTACGTCAATCTGGAAGTAAAGTTTTAGATACCCAAATAAACGGGGAGATAACTGTTAAACTAGATTCAAATTTATCAATATCAACTAAGCAACAAAAATAAATTGGTAGAGGTTAGAGTTTATTACGTGATATAATTTCTTAATGTGAACTATATGGAAAGGGTGTAATGCATGTCTGACAATATCATTATGGTATATGGAGAGGTACCAGACTTAGTTGAGAAAAAGAGTTCAGAAATGATAAATAAATATTTACAATCAGAAAAAGATGACTTCAACTATGTGAAATATAATTTATATGAAACTGAAATTACACCAATCATTGAAGAAGCATTAACAATGCCATTTTTTTCAGATAAAAAGGCAATTTTAGTTCAGAATGCATATGTCTTTACGGGTGAAAAGGTTACCAAAGAATTGAATCAAAATACCGACCAATTACTTGAATTTATTGAAAAATATGATGGTGAAAACCTTATAGTTTTTGAAGTATTTCAAAATAAATTAGATGAACGAAAAAAATTAACCAAAACACTTAAGAAAAATGGACAATTAAAAAAAGTTGAACAAATGTCTGAAGAAGAAATAAAAAAATGGATTCAATCAAAATTAAATGATAATTTTAAGGACATCAAACAAGACGCACTAAATAATATGATTGAGTTAACCGGTATTAATTTCAATATTATCTCACAAGAATTAGATAAATTAATGCTATTTTTAGGTGATAGACCGACTATAAATAAAGACGATGTGAATCAAATCATTAATCGTAGTTTAGAACAAAATGTATTTCTGTTAACAGAATATATTCAAAAACGCCAAAAAAATAAAGCAATACAACTGGTCAAAGATTTAATTAATATGAAGGAAGAACCAATTAAATTATTAGCATTGATAACTAGTAATTATAGGTTATATTACCAATGTAAGATTTTAAGTCAAAAAGGATATAGTGGGCAACAAATAGCTAAAACAGTCAATGTCCATCCATATAGAGTGAAATTAGCATTGGGGCAGGTAAGACATTATCAGTTAGAAGATCTTTTAAATATTATAAATTCTTGTGCAGAAACTGATTATAAATTGAAATCTTCATATATGGATAAACAACTGATTTTAGAATTGTTTATTTTATCATTATAAGATTGATTTGTTGTTACATAAAAAAATAAAAGCTAGTTCGACCTATTAGGCGAACTAGCTTTTATTTATAATTATTTGTTAGCGCTCATCAATTGTGATTTTACGCGATCAGCTTTGTTAGAGTGGATTAAGTTGCTTTGAGCAGCTTTATCTAATTGCTTAATAGCAAAGCTTACTAATTCATTTTTGTTATCGGCATTTGTCTCAATAGCTGATTTCGCACGTTTAACTGCTGTACGCATAGTATTTTTCTTAGAAATATTACGTTCTTCAGCAGTTTGAGTTGTTTTAACACGTTTAACTGCAGATTTAATGTTTGGCATTACTGTCACCTCCTAAAAGTGAACTAACTTATCAAATTAAATTATATTTGATTACAACAAGAAATATTTTATCAAATGTACTATCTTTGTGCAATCATTTATTTAATGGCTATGCTAATAAATGAATATCACATTATAGTATTGGAATTAAGTTCATTACACTTTATAATAAAGTATGCAATATTAAACTTAAACCAATATAAGTATTAGTTTATCAAAGTAAATGGTTTATTTAAACGATTAATTAGATGTTTGCATTTACAATTTAAAAACGTTATCATATCAAAGATGTACAAATACGGGTTATAAATATGAAAGTGAGAAGGATATAATGGATAAGCAAGAACGATACAATAGAAGAGATAAGATTAGAAATTTCTCTATTATAGCTCATATAGACCACGGTAAATCTACCTTAGCTGATAGAATTCTTGAAAATACGAAATCAGTAGAAACTAGAGATATGCAAGATCAATTGTTAGATTCAATGGATTTAGAAAGAGAACGTGGTATCACAATTAAATTAAATGCTGTTAGATTAAAATACGAAGCAAAAGATGGAGAAACATATACATTCCATTTAATCGATACACCTGGACATGTCGATTTTACATATGAAGTTTCAAGATCATTGGCTGCATGTGAAGGTGCTATTTTAGTAGTCGACGCTGCACAAGGTATAGAAGCACAAACACTAGCTAATGTATACCTAGCTTTAGATAATAACTTAGAACTATTACCAGTAGTTAATAAAATTGATCTTCCAGCAGCTGAACCTGAAAGAGTTAAGCAAGAACTTGAAGATGTTATTGGTCTTGACCAAGATGATGTAGTTCTTGCAAGTGCAAAATCTAATATTGGTATTGAAGAAATTCTTGAAAAAATTGTAGAAGTTGTCCCACCACCTGAAGGAGACCCAGAAGCTCCATTAAAAGCATTAATTTTTGATTCAGAATATGATCCGTACCGCGGTGTTATTTCATCAATTAGAATTATTGATGGCGTAGTAAAAGCTGGAGATAAGATTAAAATGATGGCAACAGGTAAAGAATTTGAAGTGACTGAAGTAGGTATTAATACTCCAAAACAACTATCTGTGGACGAATTAACTGTCGGTGATGTTGGTTATATCATTGCAAGTATTAAAAATGTTGATGATTCACGTGTCGGTGATACTATTACTTTAGCGAATAGACCTGCTGAGAAACCATTACAAGGTTATAAAAAAATGAATCCAATGGTTTATTGTGGTTTATTCCCAATTGATAATAAAAATTATAATGATTTACGTGAAGCGCTTGAAAAACTACAATTAAACGATGCTTCATTAGAATTTGAACCAGAATCATCACAAGCCTTAGGTTTTGGTTATAGAACTGGATTCTTAGGTATGTTACACATGGAAATCATTCAAGAAAGAATCGAACGTGAATTTGGAATTGAATTGATTGCAACTGCTCCATCAGTAATTTATCAATGTATATTAAAAGATGGATCTGAAGTCACAGTTGATAACCCAGCACAAATGCCTGAACGTGATCGTATAGAAAAAATTTATGAACCATATGTTAGAGCAACAATGATGGTACCTAATGATTATGTGGGTGCAGTCATGGAACTATGTCAACGTAAGCGTGGCCAATTTGTTAATATGGATTACTTAGATGACATTCGAGTTAACATCGTTTATGAAATTCCTTTATCAGAAGTTGTATTTGATTTCTTTGATCAACTTAAATCTAATACTAAAGGTTATGCATCATTTGATTACGAATTTATTGAAAATAAAGAAAGTGATTTAGTTAAAATGGACATCCTACTTAATGGTGAAAAAGTAGATGCGCTTAGCTTTATAGTCCACAAAGAATTTGCATATGAACGTGGTAAATCACTAGTTGAAAAATTAAAAACATTAATCCCTAGACAACAATTCGAAGTACCTGTACAAGCTGCAATTGGTCAAAAAATAGTAGCACGTACAAACATTAAATCTATGGGTAAAAACGTATTATCTAAATGTTATGGTGGGGACATTAGTCGTAAACGTAAACTTTTAGAAAAACAAAAAGCTGGTAAAGCTAAAATGAAAGCTGTTGGTAATGTAGAGATTCCTCAAGATGCATTCTTAGCAGTACTTAAAATGGATGAAGAATAATAATGACGTTATTAAGTGTGACTTTGTATTTAAAAACACTTTTTAATTAAGATTTAAATATTTACATTTGATACGAGGTGGGACCAGAATTGATTTTTAACTTAATTCTATCCCGCCTCTAATTTTTTAATAAAAATAAAGTCATATCTTGTGGAGGAATTAAATTGACCATACAAAGTGCTTATATTCATATACCGTTTTGTGTCAGAATATGTACTTATTGTGATTTCAATAAATATTTTATTGATAAGCAACCAGTTGATGACTATTTGGATTCATTACTATTAGAAATGGAAAGACGTACTAAACATTCAAATACCAATTTAAAAACGATGTATGTTGGTGGAGGTACGCCAACTGCATTGAATATAGATCAACTTACAAAATTATTATCAGGAATCAATAATCTATTTAATATTGAAGGCGAATACAGCTTTGAGGCAAATCCAGATGAACTTACATTTGAGAAAGTGAAATTACTAAAATCTTATGGTGTAAATCGCATATCAATGGGTGTACAAACGTTCAAACCAGAACTACTAAATATTTTAGGAAGAACACATAAAACCGAAGATATTTATAATGCAGTTAAAAATGCTAGAGATGCTGGTATAGAATCTATTAGTTTAGATTTAATGTATCATTTACCACAACAAACTCTTCAAGATTTTGAAAATAGTTTAGATTTAGCAATGCAAATGGATATTGATCATATATCTAGTTATGGACTCATACTAGAACCCAAAACCCAATTTTATAATATGTATAGGAAAGGTCATCTCAAACTACCTAACGAAGATTTAGGTGCAGAAATGTATCAATTATTAATGCATAAAATTGAAAATTCAAGATTCCATCAATATGAGATTTCAAATTTTGCTATTGAAGGACACGAATCTGAACATAATAAAGTTTATTGGTTAAATGAGGAATATTATGGTTTCGGTGCGGGTGCAAGTGGATATACAAATGGAGTACGTTATACAAATGTTAACCCTGTCAATCATTATATTAAAGCTATTAAAAATGAAGAAGTACCTCTTCTTACTCAAACTGAACCAACTATAAATGAGCAAATGGAAGAAGAGATGTTTTTAGGACTAAGATTAAATCAAGGCGTTAGTATGACTAAATTCAATGAGAAGTTTAATACATCAATTGAAAATGTATTTGGTCAAACTATTAATGATTTAAAAAATAGAAAATTGATTGAGAAAAAATCAGATTATATTTATCTTACGGAGAGAGGTAAAGTCATTGGTAACGAGGTTTTTGAAGCATTTTTATTAAATATCTAAAATAAATTTAAATTTCTAACGCTTTAACGTTGACTTACTTTGACCAATTTGATAAATTATAATTAGCACTTAACAGAAAAGAGTGCTAATGAGGTGAAAACATGATAACAGATAGACAATTAAGCATTCTTAATGCAATTGTTGAAGATTATGTTGATTATGGACAACCCATTGGTTCTAAAACTTTAATTGATCGTCACGACTTAAATGTAAGTCCAGCGACAATTCGGAATGAAATGAAACAACTGGAAGATATGGATTTCATTGAAAAGGTTCATACATCTTCAGGAAGGTCACCATCCGAATTAGGTTTTAGATACTATGTAAATCAATTATTAGAACAAACATCTCATCAAAACTCAAACAAAATTCAACGTTTAAATCAGTTAATGATTGAGAATCATTATGATACTTCTTCTGCATTAACGTATTTTGCAAATGAACTATCTATGATGTCTCAATATGCAACGTTGGTTGTTCGTCCCAACCATAGTCAAGACATTATTAATAATATTCATTTGATTCGAGCAAATAATCATTTAATAATAATGATTTTAGTATTTTCATCAGGCTATGTTGAAAATGTGCATCTTACATCTGAATTACCTTTAACTAATGATGAATTGAATAAGATATCCAATTTCCTATCAAATCAATATAATAAGTTAATTAAAGGTCAAATTGATGAAATAGAAAGATTCGCACAAACTCAAAATGAAGCACAATTCATTAAAGAATTAGTTAAAATGATGAATTTACACATTTCCAATCAAAGTAATAGCATTTACATGGGTGGAAAGGTTAAACTGATTGATGCATTGAATGAATCTAATGTATCTTCTATTCAACCAATTTTGCAGTATATCGAATCAAATAGAATTATTGAATTATTAGATGATATATCCAATTCTCAAATCAATGTAAAAATTGGTAAAGAAATAGATGAAAATTTAAGTGATATATCAATAGTATCAACACAGTATCACTTTGATGAGAAACTCAAAGGTCAAATTGCGGTTATTGGACCAACTGCGATGCATTATCAAAATGTAATTCAATTACTTAACCGAATTTGGTAACGTAATTAGAATTGTATTGGAGGGCACAAAATGACAGAAAAAGATGAATCAGTGAAACAAAATACTGAAACAGAAACAGACAACCAAACAACAGATACACAATCTGAAGAAACAGCGACTTCAGTTGATAACACTGAATCTAATAATACGCAAGATGTAGAAACGCAAGAAGAATCAAACAATGAAACAGTTTCTTCTGAAGAAACTGATAATGAAAGCATTGATCCAAAAGATCAAGAAATTAATGACTTACAAAAATTAGCAAATGACAACGAAGAGAAATATTTAAGATTATATGCTGAATTTGAAAACTATAAACGTAGAATTCAGAACGAAAATAAAATCAATAAAATGTATCAATCTCAAGGTGTACTAACAGATATTTTACCAACTATTGACAATATAGAACGTGCACTACAAATTGAAGGTGAAGATGAATCATTTAAATCACTTCAAAAAGGCGTTCAAATGGTTCATGAAAGTCTGTTAAGAGCCTTAAAAGACAATGGTCTTGAAGAAATTGAATCTGAAGGGCAAGAATTTGACCCTAATGTACACCAGGCAGTAGTTCAAGACGACAATCCTGAATATGGTTCAGGTATTATCACCCAAGAACTACAAAAAGGGTACAAATTAAAAGATAGAGTGTTAAGACCATCAATGGTTAAAGTAAACCAATAATATTGGCGAAAAAACATTGAAAATATAAATATAACAATTGGAGGAATTTTATTATGAGTAAAGTAATCGGTATTGACTTAGGAACAACAAACTCTTGTGTAGCAGTATTAGAAGGTGACGAACCAAAAGTTATTCAAAACCCTGAAGGTGCTCGTACAACACCATCTGTTGTGGCTTTTAAAAATGGTGAAACACAAGTCGGCGAAGTAGCTAAACGACAAGCTATTACTAATCCAAATACTGTACAATCTATCAAACGTCATATGGGTACAGATTACAAAGTAGATATAGAAGGTAAATCATACACACCACAAGAAATTTCAGCAATGGTATTACAAAACTTAAAAAACACTGCTGAAAGCTATTTAGGTGATAAAGTAGATAAAGCTGTTATCACAGTACCTGCATACTTCAATGACGCTGAACGTCAAGCAACTAAAGATGCTGGTAAAATTGCTGGTTTAGAAGTAGAACGTATTATCAATGAACCAACAGCTGCTGCATTAGCTTATGGTTTAGATAAAACTGAACAAGATCAAAAAGTATTAGTATTCGACTTAGGTGGCGGTACTTTCGACGTTTCAATCTTAGAATTAGGTGACGGCGTATTTGAAGTACTTTCAACTGCAGGTGACAACAAATTAGGTGGGGATGACTTTGACCAAGTAATCATTGACCACTTAGTATCAGAATTCAAAAAAGAAAACGGTGTAGATTTATCACAAGATAAAATGGCTTTACAACGTCTTAAAGACGCTGCTGAAAAAGCTAAAAAAGACTTATCTGGTGTATCTCAAACTCAAATCTCATTACCATTCATCTCTGCTGGTGAAAGTGGTCCATTACACTTAGAAATCAACTTAACTCGTTCTAAATTTGAAGAGTTAGCAGATTCATTAATCAAACGTACAATGGAACCAACTCGTCAAGCAATGAAAGATGCTGGATTATCAAACTCAGATATTGATGAAGTCATCTTAGTTGGTGGTTCAACACGTATTCCAGCAGTTCAAGATGCTGTTAAAAAAGAAATCGGTAAAGATCCACATAAAGGTGTAAACCCAGACGAAGTAGTAGCAATGGGTGCAGCAATTCAAGGTGGCGTAATCACTGGTGATGTTAAAGACGTTGTACTATTAGACGTAACACCATTATCATTAGGTATTGAAATCATGGGTGGACGTATGAATACGTTAATCGAACGTAATACTACTATCCCAACTTCAAAATCACAAGTATACTCTACAGCAGCTGATAATCAACCAGCAGTAGATATTCATGTATTACAAGGTGAACGTCCTATGGCTTCAGATAACAAAACATTAGGTCGTTTCCAATTAACAGACATTCCACCAGCTCCACGTGGTGTACCTCAAATTGAAGTAACATTCGATATTGATAAAAATGGTATTGTAAATGTTACTGCAAAAGACCTTGGTACTAATAAAGAACAAAATATTACTATCCAATCAAGCTCTTCATTATCAGACGATGAAATCGATCGTATGGTAAAAGACGCTGAAGAAAATGCTGAAGCTGATAAAAAACGTCGTGAAGAAGTAGACTTAAGAAACGAAGCAGATAGCCTAGTATTCCAAGTTGAAAAAACTATTAACGACTTAGGTGAAAATATCGGTGAAGAAGATAAGAAAAATGCTGAAGACAAAAAAGAAGCATTAAAATCTGCTCTTGAAGGCGAAGATGTTGAAGACATTAAAGCTAAAAAAGAAGAACTTGAAAAAGTTGTTCAAGACTTATCAGCAAAAGTTTACCAACAAGCTCAACAAGCACAACAACAAGCTCAAGGTGAATCTGGTGAACAAAATCAAGATAGCACTGTAGAAGATGCTGAATTTAAAGAAGTTAAAGACGACGAAGATAAAAAATAATATTTAAGTCGAACTAATCAACTTCAATTAAAGCTATTTTAAAAAAGTCAAAGTCAATTGTACATTGGCTTTGGCTTTTTATTTGGATAGTTGTTATGAATTAGTTAAACTTATCTTGTTAGTAAAAAAGGAGAGGTTACTGTGGCCAAAAGAGATTATTATGAAGTCTTAGGGGTAAGTAAAAGTGCTTCTAAAGACGAAATTAAAAAAGCTTACAGAAAATTATCAAAAAAATATCACCCTGATATAAATAAAGAAGAAGGCGCAGATGAAAAATTCAAAGAAATATCTGAAGCCTACGAAGTTTTAAGTGATGATAACAAACGAGCAAATTACGATCAATTTGGACATGATGGTCCACAAGGTGGTTTCGGCAGCCAAGGATTTGGCGGCGGTGACTTTGGTGGATTCAGTGGCGGCGGTTTCGAAGATATATTTAGTTCATTCTTCGGAGGTGCCTCTAGACAAAGAGATCCAAATGCACCACGCAAAGGTGACGACTTGCAATATACTATGACGATCACATTTGATGAAGCAGTTTTCGGTGGTAAGAAAGAGATTTCAATTCGTAAAGATGTAACTTGTCATACATGTGATGGTGAGGGTGCTAAACCTGGTACTAAGAAAAAAACATGTAGCTATTGTAACGGAGCAGGTTCTGTTTCAGTTGAACAAAATACGATCTTAGGAAGAGTTAGAACTGAACAAGTTTGCCCTAAATGTGAAGGTAGTGGACAAGAATTTGAAGAGCCATGTCCAACTTGTCACGGTAAAGGTACTGAAAATAAAACAGTTAAATTAGAAGTTACTATTCCAGAAGGTGTCGATAATGAACAACAAATTCGTTTAGCTGGCGAAGGTTCACCAGGTGTAAACGGAGGACCAAGTGGAGACTTATATGTTGTATTCAGAGTTAAACCTTCTGAAGTGTTTAAACGTGATGGAGACGACATTTACTATGATTTAAATATTAGTTTCCCTCAAGCAGCACTAGGTGACGAAGTGAAAATACCAACTTTAAATAGTAACGTTGTATTAACTATTCCTTCTGGAACTCAAACAGGTAAACAATTCCGCCTTAAAGATAAAGGTATTAAAAATGTTCATGGTTATGGACACGGTGATTTATTTGTAAACATTAAAGTGCTTACACCAACTAAAATGACTGAACGACAAAAAGAAATTATGAAAGAATTTGCTGATATTAATGGTGAAGAACTAAATGAACAGCCTTCAAATTTTAAAGATAAAGCTAGAAGATTCTTCAAAGGAGAATAACAAAAATGAATTGGACGGAACTTTCGATCGTAGTTAATCATGAGGTTGAATTCTTGGTTACTGATATACTTGAGAACTACGGGTCTAACGGAGTAGTAGTAGAAGACTCAAATGATTTAATCAATCCCCCAGAAGATAAGTTCGGTGAAATTTATGAACTTAAACCTGAGGACTATCCAGAAAAGGGAGTACGTTTAAAAGCTTATTTCAATGAAGTGAATTTTAATGAGAATTTACGTACTAGTATTGAAGAAGAAATTCTAGCATTAAAAGATATAGATAAATCTATTTTTAATATAAGTGAAACTACAATTGCAGAAGAAGATTGGGAAAATGAATGGAAAAATTATTTTCATCCTTTCCGAGCATCTAATAAATTTACTATCGTTCCTAGTTGGGAAACTTACAATAAAGAATCAGATGAAGAGTTACTTATAGAATTAGATCCAGGTATGGCTTTCGGAACGGGAGACCATCCAACGACGAGTATGTGTTTAAAAGCTATTGAAACATATGTGACTCCACAACACAGTGTCATCGATGTTGGTACAGGTTCTGGAATATTAAGTATAGCTAGTCATTTGATAGGTGTTAAAAGGATAAAGGCATTAGATATTGATCAAATGGCTGTTAATGTAGCCAAAGAAAACTTTGAAAAAAACCATTGTCTAAATGAGATTGAAGCTGTTCCTGGTAATTTATTAAAAGATGAAAATGAAAAATTTGATATTGTCATTGCAAATATTTTAGCTCATATTATTGATGAAATGATTGAAGACGCTTATAATACAGTCAATGAAGAAGGTTACTTTATAACTTCAGGTATAATTGAAGAAAAATATGAAGAAATTGAAGAACATATGAAGCGTGTAGGTTTTAAAATTATTTCAGTTCAACATGACAACGGTTGGGTATGTATCGTTGGTCAGAAAGTGAGTGACTAATTTGCAAAGATATTTTATTAATCAAAACGCTGATGAAAGTCAGCGTTTTTTTATTACAGATAAAGAAGATATGCATCATATTAAAAATGTAATGCGCCATTCTGAAGGACATAAAATAGTAATCACATTTAATGATAAAAATGTTTATACGTGTAAAATAACTAATATATCTGATCAAAATATAGAGTTAGAATTAATCGAAAAGCAAGAAATTAATACTGAGTTACCGCAACATATTACTATTTGCAGTGGTTTGATTAAGGCTGATAAATATGAATGGATGATTCAAAAAGCAACTGAACTAGGTGCCAGTGAATTTTTGGCAGTAGAAATGGACCGATCTATTGTTAAATTAAACAATGCAAAAATCTCTAAAAAACTAGAACGATGGCAAAAAATAATCAAGGAAGCTGCAGAACAAAGCTATAGATTAACAATTCCTCAAATTAATTATCTATCGAATTCAAAGGCAATTTGTGATATCATAATTCAGTATGATTATGTTCTTGTTGCTTATGAAGAACAAGCCAAACATAACGAAAATAGTCATTTCAAACACATGTTAAAACAATTTAAGCCACAAGATCGTGTATTACTTATATTTGGTCCAGAAGGCGGACTTTCTGATGAAGAAGTGTCAATGTTAAAATCAAATTCACAGTTAGTTGGTGTAGGACCAAGAATTTTACGGGCAGAAACAGCGCCACTATATGCATTGAGCGCGTTAAGTTATGAAAAAGAATTAATGGGGTGAACAATATGTCAACAGTTGCGTTTCACACTTTAGGTTGTAAAGTTAACCACTATGAAACTGAAGCAATTTGGCAATTATTTAAAGAAGCAGATTACGAAAGAGTAGATTTTGAAACAAATGCAGATGTATTTGTTATTAATACTTGTACTGTAACGAATACCGGAGATAAAAAAAGTAGACAAATTATAAGAAGAGCAATCAGAAAAAATCCTGATGCTGTAGTATGTGTAACTGGTTGTTATGCACAAACATCTTCTGCTGAAATTATGGAAATTCCAGGTGTAGATGTAGTCGTAGGTACACAAGACCGTCATAAATTACTTGATTACATTGATGAATTCCAAAAAGAACGTCAACCAATTAATGGTGTTGGTAATATTATGAAAAATCGTAAATATGAAGAGTTAGATGTGCCATACTTTACAGATAGAACAAGAGCATCATTAAAAATTCAAGAGGGATGTAATAATTTCTGTACATTCTGTATTATTCCATGGGCTCGTGGATTAATGAGATCTAGAGATCCTGAAAAAGTAGTGGAACAAGCGACTACTTTAGTTAACTCTGGTTATAAAGAAATCGTATTAACTGGTATTCACACAGGCGGATATGGACAAGATTTAAAAAATTATAATTTAGCTCAATTATTAAGAGATTTAGATCAAGTTGATGGTTTAGAGCGTATTCGTATTTCATCAATTGAAGCAAGTCAATTAACTGATGAAGTAATCAGTGTTCTTGAAAGCTCAAATAAGATTGTAAGACATTTACATGTACCTTTACAATCTGGATCAGATACAGTGTTAAAACGTATGAGACGTAAATATACAATGGAACACTTCTCAGAAAGAATTACTAAATTACATCAAGCTTTACCAGATGTAGCTATTACTAGTGACGTTATCGTTGGTTTCCCTGGCGAAACAGAAGAAGAATTCCAAGAAACATACGACTTTATTGTGAAGCATAAATTCTCAGAATTACATGTTTTCCCATATTCATCTCGTATTGGTACTCCAGCTGCAAGAATGGACGACCAAATCGATGAAGAAATCAAAAATGAACGTGTGCATAAATTAATTGAATTAAGTAATCAATTAGCTAAAGAATATGCATCTAAATTTGAAGATGAAGTACTTGAAGTCATTCCTGAGGAAAGTGGAGAAACACCAAACACTTTAGTTGGATATGCTGATAATTACATGAAAGTTGAATTTGAAGGCAATGAAGATTTAATAGGTCAAATTGTGAAAGTTAAAATTCAAAAAGCCAATTATCCTATAAATAAAGGTAAAGCTATTCGTATTGTTGATCATGCTACAAATAAATCTGAACAAGAAGTACTTGTTTAATTATTTTAAAAATATAAATATTAGTAATTGACCGGATATTACAGATATATTATACTAATAAAAGCATAGTTTTACTATGCGATTGAATATAAAGTTCCGTTGATATTTGGAGGGAGGGAAATACAGATGTCTAAAACAGTAGTACGTAAAAATGAATCACTTGAAGATGCTTTACGTCGATTTAAGCGTTCAGTTTCAAAAAGTGGTACTATCCAAGAAGTACGTAAACGTGAATTTTACGAAAAACCTAGTGTTAAACGTAAAAAGAAATCAGAAGCTGCACGTAAACGTAAATTCAAATAATTAATAACACTGTTGACTCCCTCAACAAGAATGTTAATTATAAATATGAAACACCTTAGTTGTAATAACTGAGGTGTTTTTTGTTATCTATAGAAAACTAACTTTTATAAATTGAGTTTAAATTTAATTTAATAAATATTTTTATATATTACTAAATCACTATAATATGTCTGCGTTTTCATGTATAATTATGGTGAGAGTGAGGTGAAATAGTGACATATTCAAATGTAATACATACTTTACTGTTAACTCAATTTTCAACTGAAAATAGTTGGGTTAAAGATATAACTAACGTTATTGTCCATCCGTTGGTATCACTTGTTCTAACATGTATTATTTTTCTAGGGTTTTTATATCAATTATATTCTAAAAAAATAAATATGATTGGTATCTTAGCATCATTATCGTTATTAATTTTGTTTCTAGGTTTTCTTATTAAAGGTGATGTCAACATATTATCTGTAATACTTTTTGCTATTGGCGTTTTATTCGTTATTATCGAATTATTTATTGTTGGTGCAGTCATAGGTATTATTGGCATAATACTCATATCAATTAGTATTGTGATGTTAGGCAATAACCTGCTACTTATGTTAGGTAATGTGATTGTAGCTCTAATATTATCAATAATTGAATGGGTGGTATTAGTGAAAATATTTAAGAAAAATATTCCATTTTTAGATAAAGTTATTTTGAAAGATTCAACTAATGCTGAATCAGGGTTCACTTCTCACGATGATCGCTCTCATTTAGTCGGTAAAACGGCTCAAACCGTCACGGACCTTAGACCTGCTGGTATCATTAAGTTAGATGATGAACGTATTGATGCAGTTTCTGATGGCACATTCATATTAAGAAACAGACAAGTAAAGATACTTGAAGTTGAAGGCACACGTGTCGTAGTAAGAGAAATAGAATAGTTATAAAGGAGAGTTAAAATGATTAGTATTGGATTTATAATAATTGCAGTCATTATTGTTGTAGCTTTATTAATACTATTTTCATTTGTACCTGTAGGCCTATGGATTTCAGCTTTAGCAGCTGGTGTTCATGTTGGTATCGGTACTTTAGTAGGTATGCGTTTAAGAAGAGTATCACCAAGAAAAGTAATTGGTCCTTTAATTAAAGCACATAAAGCTGGTTTAAATTTAAAAACAAATCAACTTGAATCTCATTATTTAGCAGGCGGTAATGTAGATAGAGTCGTTGATGCAAACATTGCTGCTCAACGTGCAGACATAGATTTACCATTTGAACGTGGTGCAGCGATTGACTTAGCAGGTAGAGATGTTTTAGAAGCAGTTCAAATGTCTGTAAATCCTAAAGTAATTGAAACACCTTTTATCGCTGGTGTAGCTATGAATGGTATTGAAGTTAAAGCTAAAGCACGTATCACTGTACGCGCGAATATTGCCCGTTTAGTCGGTGGTGCTGGTGAAGAAACAATTATAGCACGTGTAGGTGAAGGTATTGTTTCTACTATTGGTTCAAGTCAACACCACACTGAGGTTCTTGAAAATCCGGATAATATTTCAAAAACAGTGCTAAGTAAAGGTTTAGATTCAGGAACTGCATTTGAAATTTTATCAATTGATATTGCCGATGTAGATATTAGTAAAAACATCGGTGCCGATCTACAAACTGAGCAAGCACTTGCAGATAAAAATATTGCACAAGCGAAAGCTGAAGAACGTCGTGCAATGGCAGTAGCATCAGAACAAGAAATGAAAGCAAGAGTTCAAGAAATGCGTGCTAAAGTTGTAGAAGCAGAATCAGAAGTTCCATTAGCAATGGCTGAGGCTTTACGTTCTGGAAACATTGGTGTAAAAGATTATTATAATCTAAAAAATATTGAAGCTGACACAGGAATGAGAAATGCCATTAATAAACGTACTGATCAAAATGATGACGAATCACCAGAACAATAATTGTGGGGTGATTAAATGAATATTGGAATAATTATTTTTGTCATATCGATCATAGCAACAATAATTAGTACCATACGTGATAAGAGTCATGAAGAAAGACAAAATCAAAAACCACCGTCCACACCTAAAGAAAACCAACAACCAAAAAAAGGTGGTTTTTTCGAAGAATTTGAAAAGACATTTAAAGAACTTAGTGATGAAATTAATGGAGAAACATCAAGTGAAAAGAAAAGAACATTTGACGATAATCTTCCTCCATTGAATCAAGAAATAGAGAACAGTAAACCTACATCTGAAGAATTACATCGTAGACCTACTGACTATGATGATTCCATTCCTAAACCAGACCCAACACCTTATCATAATGAAAAAGAAGTGCGTGAACCTGTAAAACAATCAACATCTAGAGATGAAAGCGCTGAAAATTTACGTAAAGATCTTGAATCAAATTTACATCAAGATTTAAAGAATGTAAGAAGTGAGATAGATAGGGAAAAAGAAAAACAGCTCGCTTTAATTGAGAAAAAGGCGCAAGATATTATTAATGATAAATATCTTTCAGAACGTACGAAAAGAGTCAGATTAAAACAATTACTCAATTCACAAAATGTAGAACGTAATATGAGTAAGTCAGCTTTTCAATTTGATAATGATGAAATAGTGAATGGTATTATTTGGAATGAAATTTTAAATAAACCTAAACAACTTTAATTTGTAATAGCTCGGGACAGAAATGTCTCGGGCTTTTTTTGACATTAAATACTACGTTTAAATATACTATTTAGAAGTATCTTTTTTATTACTTATATTAATAAAATTTGAGTAGATATTTAGAATTTAGTAAAATTTAGTTGTATTACCACTTCTTGTTTTAAAAGGTTAAGTCTATGATAGCTCACTTCGTTATTGAAAAAGCTAGTTTTATAGTAAATTGTTATTTAAATTGAAACGAATCTTAATTAATATATGTTCAAGAATGGTATAATATAAGTATGTTAGCCCTTAAAATGGGTGTATTGAATTATAAAACTGTAATTTGAAAAGGAGCGCGTTTATGCCTGGAATAATTCAAATCGACGACATTAATCAATCCCAAGCTTTAATTGGAAATAATGATGAACATTTAAAAGCTATTGAAGATAGTTTTGATGTCGTAATTCATGCTCGTGGACAAGAAATCGCTGTTAAAGGTGAAAAAATTGAGCATGTAGAAAAAGCCGAATTAGTTCTAACCAATTTATTAAAAGTGATTGAATTGGGAAATAATATTACGCTTAAAGATGTTGAAGCTGCTATTAAGATGGCAGAAAATGGAACCATTCAACAACTTTTAGATTTATATGAAGAAGAAATAACAAAAGATGCGTTCGGCAAAACTATCCGCGCTAAAACAATGGGACAACGTATGTATGTCAATGCTATGAATAGAAATGACTTAGTATTTGGTATTGGACCTGCTGGTACAGGTAAAACATTTTTAGCTGTTGTATATGCTGCTAAACAATTGCGTAAAGGGAATGTTAAACGTATTGTGTTAACACGTCCAGCTGTTGAAGCAGGTGAATCACTAGGTTTCTTACCAGGTGATTTAAAAGAAAAAGTTGATCCATATTTAAGACCACTTTATGATGGATTGAATACTGTATTAGGTAGAGAACAAACAGCTCGATTCATTGAAAGAGGTATTATTGAAATCGCGCCTTTAGCATATATGCGTGGTCGAACATTAGATGATGCATTCGTAATATTAGACGAAGCACAGAATACAACACATGCACAAATGAAAATGTTCTTAACGCGCTTAGGTTTTGGTTCAAAAATGGTAGTAACTGGTGACCAAACACAAATAGATTTACCAAAAGGTGTTAATAGTGGTTTGAAAGAAGCAGTAAAAAAACTACATGGCGTTAAAGGAATTAGTATCATGAAACTAGAGCAAGACGATGTAGTAAGACATCCACTTGTAAGTAAAATCATAGATAGATACGAAGGAGAGGACTAAATGTTTACAATAGATTTTAGTGATCACACAGAATTAGTGAATGATGATTGGTATGAACAAATAGAAAATTTATTGAACTTCGCTAAACAAGAAGAGCAAATTAATGAAAATGCTGAATTATCCATAACCTTCGTTGATAAAACTGAAATTCAAGAAATTAATAAAATGTACAGAGATAAAGATAAAGTGACAGATGTAATATCATTTGCTTTAGAAGAAGATGAGCCAGAAATTGATACAAGCGAATTTGATATTCCAAGAGTATTGGGAGACATTATAATATGTACGGATGTTGCACAAGAACAAGCAGAGTCTTATGGTCACTCTTTTGAACGTGAATTAGGGTTTTTAGCGTTACATGGTTTTCTTCACTTATTAGGATATGATCATATGAATGAAGAAGATGAAAAAGAAATGTTTGGTCGTCAAGATGCTATATTAAATGCTTATGGATTGACGAGAGATTAATCGTGAAAAGATTTAGCTATGCACTCAATGGCTTGAAAACACTATTAATTAAAGACCAAAAATTTTCTCTTCACATTTATGCTAGTATTATTGCAATTGTTTTTGGCTTCATTTTTCATATCAATCGCTTAGAGTGGTTATTTATTCTATTAGCAATAAGTTTAGTCCTAGCTTTTGAAGCGATTAATACTGCAGTAGAATACGTCGTAGACCTTGTTACATCTGAATATCATGATTATGCCAAATATGCAAAGGACATTGCTGCATTTAGTGTAATGATTGTGTCAATTTTAGCTTTATTAATTGGTTTAATCGTTTTTATTCCATATTTTATTAATTTATTATAGGAGGGCAACATGAGCTATCAATCTCATTATTTTAAAGAAGTCAGAGAAGCACAACAAAGATCTTATTCACCATATAGTCATTTTAAAGTAGGCGCCTATTTAAAAGCTAAGGATGGACGTACATTTTACGGAACGAATGTTGAAAATGCAGCATATTCAATGTCAATTTGTGCTGAAAGAGCTAGTTTATTTTCTGCGATATCTGCTGGTTATCAGCCCGGTGATTTTGAATCAATTACTGTCACTGTAGACGCTGATCAACCATCTTCACCTTGTGGGGAATGTCGTCAAGTATTGAAAGAATTATGCGACGATGATATGCCAGTATATATGACTAATCACAAAGGTGATATGATTGAATCATCAGTTAAAGAATTATTACCATACGGATTTTCTGGAAAGGATTTAAATAAATGACAGAACATAAATCAGGATTTGTTTCAATTATAGGAAGACCTAATGTAGGTAAATCTACATTTGTAAATAGAGTTATAGGTCATAAAATTTCAATTATGTCTGACAAAGCTCAAACTACACGTAATAAAATTCAGGGTGTAATGACTAGAGATGATGCTCAAATTATTTTTATTGATACACCTGGGATTCATAAACCTAAACATAAATTAGGTGATTATATGATGAAAGTGGCAACAAATACGCTTTCTGAAATAGACGCAATTATGTTTATGGTCAACGTTAATGAAGATATCGGTCGTGGCGATGAATATATCATGAATATGCTAAAAGATTTAAAGACACCTGTATTTTTAGTATTAAACAAAATTGATTTAGTTCATCCAGATGCGCTAATGCCACAAATTGAAAAGTATCAAAAATATATGGACTTTACTGAAATTATTCCAATTTCTGCGTTAGAAGGTTTAAATGTTGATCATTTTATTGATGTTTTAAAATCTTATTTACCAGAGGGACCAAAATATTATCCTGATGATCAAATTTCCGATCACCCAGAACAATTTGTAGTAGGTGAAATCATTCGTGAGAAAATTTTACATTTAACAAGCGAAGAAATTCCGCATGCTATTGGTGTAAATGTTGACCGTATGATTAAAGAAGATGAAGATCGTGTACGTATTGAAGCTACTATCTATGTAGAACGTGATTCTCAAAAAGGGATTGTTATCGGTAAAGGTGGCAAAAAACTTAAAGAAGTAGGTAAACGTGCAAGACATGATATAGAAATGCTTTTAGGTTCTAAAGTTTATTTAGAACTATGGGTTAAGGTTCAGAAAGATTGGAGAAATAAAGTTAATTTTATTCGCCAAATTGGATATATAGAAGATCAAGATTAACTCAAAAGATGGTGAGTTAGTATGTTAATGAAACAAAAAGGGATTATTTTAAAATCTGTAGAATATGGCGAATCAGATAAAATCATTACGATTTTAAACGAACATGGCGCTAAAGTACCGCTGATGGCTAGAAGAGCTAAAAAAGTTAAAACAGGTTTACAAGCACATACACAAATGTTTGTGTATGGCTTATTTATTTATAATAAGTGGCGAGGTATGGGGACACTTAATTCTGTAGATGTCATTGATCAACATTATGAATTACAACTTGATTTGTATGAAAGTAGCTTTGCGACATTGTGTGCTGAAACAATTGACCGTTCAATGGAAGAAGAAGAAATATCAAAATTTAATTTTGACTTATTACAGTTTGTTTTAAATAAAATTTCTTCAGGACAATCTGCACAATTAATGTCTATCATAGTCTTACTCAAATGTATGAATAAATATGGTTTTTCTGCCTCGTTTAATATATGTGCTGTTAGCGGCAATACAGACCAATCTCAATTAATAGGGTATAGTTTTAAATTTGATGGTGCCATTTCAAAAAGTGAAGCATATCAAGACCCTCATGCATTACAATTATCAAATAGAACATTGTATCTATTAGATATATTATTAAAATTACCAATTGATAAGATGAATGAACTAAAATTACATCAAGACATTTTAGATGAAATGTCAGAATTAATGATAATGCTTTATAGAGAATATGCAGGCATGTTTTTTAAAAGTCAAAAGTTAATCAATCAATTGAAAAGATTAGAATTAAATGATTTAGATAAATAATTAGTTTAAAATCTAGATAAAAGACCGCAATCACAAAGCTCTTGTGATTGCGGTCTTTAGTATTAATCAATGAGAAATTATCTCAACATAATTAAAATTTAATTTTTTCTGCTAAGAATGTCTCTAGTTCTGAAATAGGCATACGAACTTGTTCCATAGAATCTCTGTCACGTACTGTAACTTGATTATCTTCTAATGAATCAAAGTCAAATGTAATACAATATGGTGTACCAATCTCATCTTGACGACGGTAACGTTTACCAATAGATTGTGATTCATCAAAATCTATTGAGAATGTTTGACTTAATTGTTCAAAGATTTTAATTGCTTCACTTGATAATTTTTTACTCAATGGTAAGATTGCAGCTTTATAAGGTGCTAAAGCAGGGTGGAATTTTAAGACTGTACGTTCATCTTTACTTCCTTCTACTCCTTCTTGAGCGTAAGCATCACATAAGAATGCTAATGTTACACGATCAGCACCTAAAGAAGGTTCAATACAATATGGGATATATTTTTCATTTGTTTCTGGATCATGATATTTGAAATCTTCACCTGAATGTTCACTATGCTTTTTCAAGTCAAAGTCAGTACGACTTGCGATACCCCATAGTTCTCCCCAACCAAATGGGAATTTGTATTCGATATCAGTTGTAGCATTTGAATAGTGAGATAATTCATCAGCATCATGATCACGTAATTTTATATTGTCTTCATTAATATTTAGATCTTTTAACCATTGACTAGCAAATGTTTTCCAATAATTTTGCCATTCAATTTCTTCACCAGGTTTACAGAAGAATTCAAGTTCCATTTGTTCAAATTCACGTGTTCTGAAAATGAAGTTACCTGGAGTAATTTCATTACGGAAAGATTTACCAATTTGTCCAATACCAAATGGTAATTTTTTACGCATAGAACGTTGAACGTTTTTATAATTTACGAAAATACCTTGTGCTGTTTCTGGGCGTAAGAATAATTCGTTAGTTGAATCTTCAGTTACACCTTGGAATGTTTTAAACATTAAATTGAATTGACGGATATCAGTCCAATTAGCAGTACCACTTACTGGACACACAATACCTTCATCATCAATGATTTTTTTCATTTCATCAAAGCTTAAGCCATCAGCAATAAAGTTTTCATCGCCTTTTTCTTGTTGCATGTAATCTTCAATTAGTTTGTCTGCACGATAACGAATTTTACTATCTTTGTTATCAATCATAGGGTCATTAAAGTTACCTAAATGTCCTGATGCTTCCCATGTTTTAGGGTTCATTAAAATAGCTGCATCTAAACCAACATTATATGGTGATTGTGTAATGAATTTTTGCCACCATGCTTTTTTAACATTATTTTTTAATTCAACACCTAGTGGACCGTAATCCCAAGTATTAGATAAGCCACCATAGATGTCACTACCAGGGAATACGAATCCTCTGTGCTTTGCAAGTTGTACGATTTGTTCCATATCATTTGCCATTAATAATTCTCTCCTTACACATAAAAACGCCCCAAGACAATAAAACACAATTAAATATGCTTAATCATCTTGGGACGAGTTAATTTTTATTTAGTATAATTCATATACATTAAAATATCATTTAACCCGCGGTTCCACCCAAATTAGTGTAGCCACTCGCTTTAAAATAAATTTAATTTTATGCCAATATTTATATGCTAAGCTTACACCATCCTTAGCTCGCTTTATAATTATTCTAATTGATTAAATATTTAATAGCAAGCGTTTATATGTATTTGTGGCAAATAAAAATAACGGTTATAATATATAATGTATATAAGAGGGGTGAAGACCTATAGAACTGAATCAAAGACAAGAACAAATAGTTGAAATCGTCAAGCAACATGGACCAATAACAGGTGAGCATATCGCCGATCAATTAAATTTAACACGCGCAACATTAAGACCAGATTTAGCTATTCTTACGATGTCAGGATTTTTAGAAGCAAGACCTAGAGTAGGTTATTATTATTCAGGCAAATCTAAAAATAAAATCATCCATGAACAACTACGCCAGTATGTTGTAAAGGATTATATGTCACAACCGGTAGTGGTAAAAGAAGATATGTCGGTTTACGATGCCATTTGTACTATATTTTTAGAAGATGCTGGTACTTTGTTTATCACAAATAAGGATAATGATTTTATTGGAGTTTGTTCACGAAAAGATTTATTGAGAGCTTCAATGATTGGAAATGATATTCATACAATGCCGATTAGCGTTAATATGACTCGTATGCCTAATCTTACTTATTTAGAAGAAAGTGAACTAATTATCTATGCTGCTAATCAAATGATAGATAAAGAAATAGATGCTATTCCCATTGTAAGATTAAAAGATAATCAAAAATATGAAGTCGTTGGAAGAGTATCTAAAACGACAATTACAAAATTATTTGTATCATTATTTAAAGAATAGGTGGTTAATAGATGGATAATATAAACATAATTGTTGCTTCAGATTCAATTGGAGAAACTGCAGAGTTAGTTGCTCGTGCAGGTGTTTCACAATTTAATCCTAAGCAATGTAAACATGAATTTTTACGTTACCCATACATAGAATCATTTGAAAACGTAGATGAAGTGGTTCAAGTAGCCGAAGATACAGATGCTATCATCGTATATACTTTGGTTAAACCAGAAATCAAAAAATATATGGTAGCTAAAGTAAAAGAACATAATTTAAAATCAGTTGATATTATGGGACCTTTAATGGATTTATTATCTGGTTCAATTGAAGAAACACCTTACTATGAACCAGGTATTGTCCATAGATTAGACGATGCCTATTTTAAAAAGATTGATGCAATTGAGTTTGCTGTTAAATATGATGACGGGAAAGATCCTAAAGGTTTACCAAAAGCAGATATCGTCCTTTTAGGTATCTCTCGAACATCAAAGACACCACTATCACAATATTTAGCTCATAAAAGTTATAAAGTCATGAACATACCAATTGTGCCAGAAGTTACACCTCCTGATGCACTATTTAATATTGATTCATCAAAATGTATTGCTTTAAAAATTAGTGAAGAAAAATTAAATAGAATACGAAAAGAAAGATTAAAACAACTTGGTCTTGGTGACACAGCAAGATATGCTACTGAAGCACGAATAAAAGAAGAATTAAATTATTTTGAAGAACTAGTGGAGAAAGTTGGTTGTCCAGTTATAGATGTAACAGATAAAGCAATTGAAGAGACAGCTAATGACATCATCTATTATATTGAAAATAATAAAACAAAATAATTTCATTTAATGCATAAAAAAGGTATAATATTAAGACTAATATTTAATAGGTGATTTATTTTGCGTATAGAACAATCGGTCATTAATGAAATCAAAGATAAGACAGATATACTTGATTTAGTAAGTGAATATGTAAAACTTGAAAAAAGAGGACGCAATTATATCGGTTTGTGTCCTTTTCATGATGAAAAGACCCCTTCTTTTACTGTGTCAGAAGATAAACAAATCTGTCATTGTTTCGGTTGTAAAAAGGGTGGCAATGTTTTTCAATTCACACAAGAAATAAAAGATATTTCCTTTACAGAAGCTGTAAAAGAGTTAGGCGAACGTGTCAATATATCAGTTGATGTGGGTAATAGCCAATATCAAAATACAAACACACAAATCGCAACTGATGATTTACAAATGATAGAAATGCATGAACTCATGCAAGAATATTACCATTATGCACTTATGAAAACTGTTGAAGGTGAACAAGCGCTTAATTATTTGAAAGAACGTGATTTTCCAGAACAATTAATTAAAGAAAGAGGAATTGGTTATGCGCCTAATTCGTCTCATTTTTGTCATGATTTTTTAGAGAAAAAAGGTTATGATATCGAATTAGCGTATGAAGCGGGACTTTTATCTCGAAATGAGGAAAACTTTAGCTATTATGATCGATTTAGAGATAGAATTATGTTTCCTCTTAAAAATGCTCAAGGAAGAATTGTTGGATATTCAGCAAGAACCTATACTAATCAAGAGCCTAAATATTTAAACAGTCCAGAAACACCTATTTTCCAGAAAAGAAAGTTATTATATAATCTCGATAAAGCTAGAAAAAATATAAGAAAAAATGATGAAATTATATTACTTGAAGGCTTTATGGATGTTATTAAGTCAGACCATGCTGGTTTGAAATCTGTTGTAGCAAGTATGGGGACTCAACTTTCAAATGAACATATCACATTCATAAAAAAATTAACATCCAATATTACTTTAATGTTTGATGGAGATTTTGCAGGTAAAGAAGCAACATTAAAAACTGGACAAGCGCTTTTAGAGCAAGGTTTAAATGTATTTGTCGTTCAATTGCCTTCTGATATGGACCCAGATGAATATATTAGAAAGTATGGAAATGAAGCATTTCTAGAATTTGTTCAAAAAGATAAAAAATCTTTCGTCTTGTTTAAAGTTCAAACACATAAAGATGAAATTCAAAATAATGATTTGGCTTATGAAAGATATTTAAAAGAAGTAACTCAGGATATAGCTTTAATGCGTTCATCCATACTTCAGAAAAAGGTATTGCAAGACGTTTCAGAATTGTTTAAAGTTAGTTTTGAGACTTTGGACTATGAAGTGGCTCATCAACAGCAAAAACAAAATGTTCAGTCTTCTTACCCAGATCAATCTTATTTTTATAACGAGCCACCGCAACAAACGATACAATTCAATCAATTGAATCGTCATGAAAAGGCAGAACGTTCCTTGTTAAAACACTTTATGCAAGATAAAGATACATTTTTAAATTACTATCAAAAAGTCAATTCTGACGACTTTACAAATGAGTATTTCAAGCGTATATTTAATACTTTGCATGATTATTTTTCTAATAATGATGTTTACCAATTAAGTACAATGATTCAATATATAGAAAATAATGACTTAAGAGAAGCGTTGATATCACTTGATTCATATAACTTAAATGAAGAACCATTTGAACAAGAATTAGAAGATTATATTAATATCATAAACGAGAATAAAGATGGCGAATCTTTAGAAGTTTTAAATCATAAATTGCGAGAAGCAACTCGTATAGGAGATACAGAACTACAAAAATATTATCTTCAATTAATTGTTAATAAAAACAAAAGTAGAATGTAATCTTACAAAAATTTATGATATCGTTGTATTTTAGAGATTTATGAATGGTTACCATGTATTTACATTGGGTAAACAAATAATATCTAAAAATGACTATTCAGAATGATTATATGTATTTTAAAGGGAGTTATTTTGACTGATATTTCATAAGAAAGTAATATTTTTCAGAAGATGATTAATCTACTGGCTTATTTAACGCAACATTGAAAATACATTGCTTTTAACTAAACGAAAATATGAAATTTAGTCTATATTTTATTAGCATTACCATCATTATAATCAAATTACTAATAATAAAAATGAATAAATTGAAAGTTTATATTAATACCGGGAGGCCGTTTCATGTCTGATAAAGTTAAAATTAAAAAACAAACAATTGATCCGACTTTAACAATGGAAGATGTTAAAAAACAATTAATTGAAAAAGGTAAAAAAGAAGGTCATTTAAGTCACGAAGAAATTGCTGAAAAATTACAGAATTTCGAAATGGATTCTGATATGATGGATGATTTCTTTGATCAATTAAATGACAATGATATCACATTAGTAAATGAAAAAGACAATTCAGATACAGATGCTAAATTAAATCCTAATGATTTAAGTGCACCTCCAGGCGTTAAGATTAACGATCCAGTACGTATGTATTTAAAAGAAATCGGACGTGTTAACTTATTAAGTGCACAAGAGGAAATTGAGCTTGCTAAAAGAATTGAACAAGGTGACGAAATAGCTAAATCTAGATTAGCTGAAGCAAACTTACGTTTAGTAGTAAGTATTGCTAAAAGATATGTAGGTAGAGGTATGTTATTCCTTGATTTAATTCAAGAAGGTAATATGGGTCTAATTAAAGCAGTTGAAAAATTCGACTTCAATAAAGGATTTAAATTCTCTACTTATGCAACTTGGTGGATTCGTCAAGCAATTACTCGTGCTATTGCTGACCAAGCTCGTACTATTCGTATACCCGTGCATATGGTTGAAACAATTAACAAATTAATTCGTGTTCAACGTCAATTATTACAAGATTTGGGACGTGACCCTGCACCTGAAGAAATTGGTGAAGAAATGGATTTACCACCTGAAAAAGTTAGAGAAATCCTTAAGATTGCTCAAGAACCTGTATCATTAGAAACACCTATTGGTGAAGAAGATGATAGTCATTTAGGTGATTTCATTGAAGACCAAGAAGCACAAAGTCCTTCAGACCATGCTGCATACGAGTTACTTAAAGAACAGCTTGAAGATGTTTTAGATACTTTAACAGACCGAGAAGAAAATGTCTTACGTTTAAGATTTGGTCTTGATGATGGAAGAACTAGAACACTTGAAGAAGTTGGTAAAGTGTTTGGCGTAACTAGAGAACGTATCCGTCAAATTGAAGCTAAAGCATTAAGAAAGTTAAGACATCCAAGTAGAAGTAAACGTCTTAAAGACTTTATGGATTAAATAGTTTTGGACTGGGGCATAAAGCTTGTCCCAGTCTTTATTTTTTATAAACAGATGATTTATTATTTTAATACATATAGAGGCATTTATGATTTTAATAAAATAAAGGAGAATACCTTAGTGATCACATTAAACCAAAGATTGTTAAAAGTGTCAGAATTTATTAAACAAGGTACACTTGCCGATATTGGGTCCGATCATGCATATCTACCTATTTTTGCTATTCAGTCTAATTTATGTACTAAAGCAATTGCTGGTGAAGTTATCAAAGGACCTTTTGAAGCTGCTCAAAAGAATGTTAACGCAAATGAACTGGATAATGAAATTGAAGTGCGACTAGGTGATGGTCTTAGCGTAATTCGTGACAATGAACAAATAGATAATATAACATTATGTGGCATGGGAGGGCCTTTAATAGCTAAAATATTAAAAGAAGGCCAACATAAATTACATTCTCATCCTAGATTAATACTACAAAGTAATATTCAAACTCAGAATGTAAGAACATTATTACAAAGTATTCAATACAAAATTTTAGATGAAATCATTTTAGAAGAAAAAGGCCATATCTATGAAATAGTTATAGCCGAATACCAAACTTCACCTTTTGAATATAATGAATATGAACTCAAATTCGGTCCTATTTTGCTAGAAAATAAAAATAAACATTTTTATAATAAATGGGAAAGAGAATTGAAGGCATTAGAAAAGATTAAGCAACAACTCAATCCAGAATTACACTTACATCGATATAATGAAATAGAATCAGAAATAAAATTGATTAAAGAGGTGTTAAATAGTGAAAGTTAATGAATTAATGGCTATGTTAGATGAGCATGTTCCGTTTAATACTGCTGAATCATGGGATAATGTAGGTTTATTAATAGGCGATGAATCTCAAGAAGTGAATGGAATATTAACAGCATTAGATTGTACTATTGATGTTGTTCAACAAGCAATTAATGAAAATGTTAATACCATTATTAGTCATCATCCACTTATTTTTAAAGGCATTCAATCAATTACTAATCAAGGATATGGCGAAATAATCAGATTACTTATTCAAAATAATATTAATTTAATAGCTATGCATACGAATTTAGATGTTAATCCTAATGGTGTAAATGCAATGTTAGCTTCCAAAATTGGTTTACAACATACACAGTTAATTAATAAAGAACCAATTCAATACTATAAAGTTCAAACAATTATACCTGAAGATCATCTAGAAACATTTAAACAACAGCTCAATGATATTGGTCTTGCTAAAGAAGGCGATTATGAATATTGTTTCTTCGAAAGTAAAGGGAGAGGTCAATTTAAACCTGTTGGTGATGCAGATCCGTATATTGGTTCAATTGATGAAATAGAATACGTTGATGAAGTGAAATTAGAATTTATGATATCTTATCAACAACGTCAGTTAACTGAGCGAGCTATCTATCACTATCACCCTTATGAAACACCAGTTTATGACTTTATTGAATTGAATAAAGAAGGTGATTACGGTTTAGGAATAATGGGAGAATTAAAAGAACCAATGAAAATTGAGGACTTTGTAGAACAAGTGAAAAGACAACTTCAAATTCCAAGTGTTCGATACGTAGGTAATTCAAATGCTATGATTAGTAAAGTTGCTATGATTGGTGGTTCTGGAATAGGTTTTGAATATAAAGCTGCTCAATTAGGTGCCGATATATTTATTACCGGTGACATCAAACACCATGATGCATTAGATGCGAAAATAGAAGGAATAAATTTATTAGATATCAACCACTATAGTGAATATGTGATGAAAGAAGGATTAAAACTTTTACTACAGGAATGGTTATTAGAAGAAAATTCAAATGATATCAAAGTTGTTGCTTCTAATATTAATACAGATCCTTTCACATATATTTAAAATCTTCATCAATTACATTATAATAGTAAAGATGAACTTATAAGGAGGCCATAACATGGCAAAACATCCATTCGAATACTTCGGTCTTGAAGATAGTATGATTGAAGCAGTTAAAGATTTAAATTTTGAAAAACCGACAGAAATTCAAAATCGAATTATTCCAAGAATTTTAAAGAAAACTAATATTATTGGACAGTCACAAACAGGTACAGGAAAATCACATGCCTTTTTATTACCTTTAATTAGTTTAATAGATATAAATATTCAAGAACCACAAGCTATTGTTGTAGCACCAACTAGAGAACTTGCACAACAACTATATCAAGCCGCTAATCATTTAAGTAGTTTTAAAGAAGGCGTAAGCGTAAAACTATTTATTGGTGGTACTGATATTGAAAAGGACAAGCAAAGATGTAATCAACAACCACAATTAGTTATTGGTACACCAACTAGAATTAATGACTTAGCTAAAAGTGGTCATTTACACACACATTTAGCTTCTTATTTAATTATTGATGAAGCTGATTTAATGATTGATTTAGGTTTAATTGAAGATGTAGACCTTATAGCATCTCGCCTAGAAGATAGTTCAAATATTGCAGTATTTAGTGCAACAATTCCTAAATCTCTACAACCATTTTTAAATAAATATTTAGAACAACCAGATTTTGTAGAAGTTGATAGTCAGTCTCAAAATAAGAAAAATATAGAATTTTATTTAATTCCTACAAAAGGTGCAGCCAAAGTTGAAAAAACACTTAAATTAATAGATATTCTAAATCCATACCTATGTATTATATTCTGTAATAGTAGAGACAATGCCGATGAATTAGCACGTTCATTAAATGAAGCAGGTATCAAAGTTGGTATGATTCATGGTGGATTAACACCTCGTGAACGTAAACAACAAATGAAACGCATACGTAATCTTGATTTCCAATTTGTAATTGCGAGTGATTTAGCTTCAAGAGGTATTGATATTGAAGGTGTTAGTCATGTTATTAATTTCGATGTACCAAATGATATAGATTTCTTTACTCATCGTGTTGGACGTACTGGTCGTGGTAATTATCACGGTGTTGCTATTACGTTATATAGTCCTGATGAAGAAGAAAATATTTCAGCAATCGAAGATAGAGGATACGTTTTCGAAAATGTTGATATCAAAAATGATGAACTTACACCTATCAAGGCGCATAACACTCGACGTACTAGACAACGTAAAGATGATCATTTAACAAATGAAGTTAAAAATAAAGTACGTAGTAAAACCAAACGTAAAGTTAAACCTGGTTATAAAAAGAAATTTAAGCAGGAAGTTGAGAAAATGAAACGACAAGAGCGTAAACAATACAGTAAACGTCAAAATCGTCAAGATAGAAAGAATAGAAAAGGATAGGTGAAAAAGATGTTATTAGGTTCACATGTATCTATGAGTGGTAAAAAAATGTTAGAAGGGTCTGCAGAAGAAGCACATAAATTTGGCGAATCAACATTTATGATATACACAGGAGCGCCACAAAATACACGTCGTAAAAGTATTGAAGATTTAAATATTACAAAAGGTCATGAAGTGATGGAACAATATGGTCTATCTAATATTGTAGTACATGCTCCATATATCATTAATATTGCTAACACAACTAAACCAGAAGTATTTGAATTAGGTGTCAATTTCTTACAGAACGAAATTGAGCGTACACAAGCAATTGGGGCTAAAGATATTGTATTACATCCCGGTTCTCATGTTGGCGCTGGTGCAGATGTAGGTATACAAAAGATCATCGATGGTCTGAATGAAGTATTAACAAATGATAACAATGTTCGTATCGCTTTAGAAACAATGGCAGGTAAAGGTTCTGAAATAGGTCGTAACTTTGAAGAAATTGCTCGTATCATTGATGGCGTGAAACATAATGAACGCTTATCCATTTGTTTTGATACATGTCATACGCATGATGCTGGATACAATATCAAAGAAGATTTTGATGGTGTTTTAAATGAATTTGATAAAATTATAGGTGTAGACAGAATTAAAGTCGTACACGTAAATGACAGTAAAAATGAACAAGGTGCACATAAAGATAGACACGAAAATATTGGATTTGGTCATATAGGCTTTGATGCATTAAATTACGTTGTTCATCACGATACTTTCAAAGACATTCCAAAAATTTTGGAAACACCTTATGTTGGTGAAGATAAAAAGAATAAGAAACCACCTTATAAACATGAAATTGAAATGTTAAAATCTCAGACATTTGATCCAGATTTAAAAGATAAAATTTTAAACTAATAATATTAAAAGTAGGCGTTACAGATATTTCTGAAACGTCTTTTATTAGTCGTAAGCATTACTATTTACATTAAGTTCATCAACATGTATAGTATACAATGAGGTGAAAAAATGACTACACCAGTATTTGAACTTAAAAATATAGATTACTATTTTGATCATAAACAAGTCTTAGAAAATATAAATATTAAAATTAACAAAGGTGAATTTTTAGCAATTGTTGGTCCTAATGGAGCCGGCAAATCAACACTTTTAAAAATCATACTTGGTTTGCTGCCATTACAATCCGGCGACATTTTTATAGATGGTCATCCTATTAAAAATAATAAATCAGCTCTAAAAATAAGTTATGTTTCACAAAAGGCCTCTTCGTTTACAGCTGGTTTTCCAGCAAGTGTTAAAGAAGTAGTTTTAAGTGGTTTAACTAAAACAAAAAAACTTTTTCAACGTTTTAATAATAAAGACATCAAGAAAGTAGAACATGTTTTAGAAAGATTAAATATAGAACATTTAATTGATAAAAACATTGCAGAATTATCAGGTGGCCAACAACAACGTGTGCTTATTGCACGTGCTTTGATTTCTAATCCTAGCGTGCTTGTATTAGATGAACCTACTAATGGTATTGATGCTAAACATGTAAATGAATTTTATGAAACGCTTGATCGATTAAAAAAGGAAGGCATAACCATTATATTAGTTACACATGATATTGGTGTAGTAGCAGATACAGCAACAGAAGTTGCATGCTTAAATAAACATCTTCATTTTCATGGTACGACTGAAGATTTTAAATCTCTTGATGAGGTTGAAATTTCCAAAATATATGGACACCCAGTTCAATTCGTTGATCATCAACATGATAGAGAATGTTGTACCTAAATTAGAATCGATTCATAGAAATAAATTTGAGGAGTGTAACTCGTGATAGATGCATTATTAAACTTTGATTTTATGAGATACTCCTTGATCAGTGGTATCTTAATAGGATTTATAGCACCATTAATTGGAGCTTTTATAGTAGTACGAAGGTTGTCACTTATTGCTGATGCACTAAGCCATGTAACATTGGGCGGTATATCATTTGGCATGTTTATTATAACAGTATTGCCAGCACTAACTTTCATTAATCCTATGTGGTTTGGAATATTATTCGCCATTATTGGTGCATTATTAATTGAAAAATTGCGTACCTCATATACTAATTATCAAGAAATTGCCATTCCAATTATTATGAGTGCAGGTATTGCCTTAAGTGCTATATTTATTTCATTAGCAGATGGTTTTAATCAAGAGATAGTTGGTTTATTATTTGGTTCAATTAGTGCAGTTAATTTCAGTGATTTAACTACAATTATCTTCATTACAATACTAGTTTTATTATTCATAACTTTATTTTATAAAGAGTTATTTATTTTATCTTTTGACGAAGAGTATAGTAAAGTTATAGGAATACCAAAATGGATTCAGTTTTTATTTATTGTAGTTGTTGCAATGGTTATTTCTGCTTCTATGAGAGTAGTAGGTATATTGTTAGTTAGTGCGTTAATCACTTTACCTGTAGCAATAGCGATGCGTTGGACAAAAGGATTCAAACAATTAATTATCCTTAGTATCATCATAGGTGAATTATCAGTGATACTTGGATTAGTTCTCGCATTTTACATTAATATTTCACCTGGTGGCGTGATTGTAGTACTATTAGTCATTATGCTAATGATTACAATGACTTATCAAAAGTTAAAATTAAAGTCACAAAAAGGGGATCGTAAATATGAACACTAGTGATGCTATTAAAATATTAAAAGATAATGGTTTAAAATATACAGATAAACGTAACGATATGCTTAATATATTTGTTAAAGAAGATAAATACATTAATGCTAAACATATTCAACAAGTTATGGATAAAGATTATCCAGGTATATCTTTTGATACCATCTATAGAAACCTTCATTTATTTAAAGACTTAGCAATTATTGAAAGTACTGAACTAGATGGAGAAATGAAATTTAGAATCGCTTGTACTAATCATCATCACCATCATTTTATATGTGAAAATTGTGGTGATACTAAAGTTATTGATTTTTGTCCAATTGACCAAGTTAAACAATATTTACCAAATGTTGATATTCATACTCACAAACTCGAAGTTTACGGTACTTGTGAAAAATGTCAAAAAGTAAATCATTAATCTTACTAGCCATAGTCTATCGACAAGAAGACTATGGCTAGTTTTTATATTAGAAAGCGAAAATACACATAAATACTAAAAAAACATACTCCATTAGTACGAATTCACTAATTATAGTAAATAAATGTTTAAATATCATCGTTTTGAGATATATAATACATGTAACAATAATTAGCAGTTATATATTAAGCACATTTATTGTCGAAATTGTGACTGCTTGTTATGATTAAGATACAGACATTTTAGGAGGATGATTATTTATGGCATTTGAATTACCAAAATTACCATATGCATTTGACGCATTAGAACCACACATCGATAAAGAAACTATGGAGATTCACCATGATAAACACCATAACACTTATGTAACAAAATTAAACGCTGCAGTTGAAGGTACTGATTTAGAAGCTAAATCAATCGAAGAAATTGTAGCTAATTTAGACAGTGTACCTTCTGATATCCAAACTGCTGTTAGAAATAATGGTGGCGGACACTTAAACCACTCATTATTCTGGGAATTACTAACACCTAACTCAGAAGAAAAAGGTGAAGTAGTAGATAAAATTAAAGAACAATGGGGTTCTTTAGATGAATTCAAAAAAGAATTTGCTGACAAAGCAGCAGCTCGTTTTGGTTCAGGTTGGGCTTGGTTAGTAGTAAATAACGGGCAATTAGAAATCGTTACAACTCCAAACCAAGATAATCCATTAACTGAAGGTAAAACACCTATCTTAGGTTTAGATGTTTGGGAACACGCTTATTACCTTAAATATCAAAACAAACGTCCAGATTATATCAGCGCTTTCTGGAATGTAGTTAACTGGAATAAAGTTGACGAATTATATAACGCTGCAAAATAATTTATATTTTGATGTTAGAGTCTAGAACATTGTTATAATGTTCTAGGCTCTTTTTTCTATGATTAATATGATATTATGTCTATTAATGAAAATGATTTGAATGTAAAATTAATTATAAATAAGGATTACAAAAAGGTCGTCATAAATAAAAAACGATAGTGTTTTAATTAATGTCTGTTCACTTTTTTATCAAAATGATAGAAAAATTTTTGTTTTTCATATATCATTTTAAAGAGATACTTTGAATAGAGGTAGGTTGTTTTGCTTAAAAGATTAAAGGAAAAATCAAATGATGAAAAAGTAAGAAACACGATGAACCGGAGAATTAATTTCATTTTTGGTTTGGTTGTGTTTATATTTGCAATTATAGTACTCAGACTCGGTTACCTACAGATTGCCCAGGGTTCTCATTATAAGCAATTAATCAAAAGCGATGAGAATATCACTGTGAACGAATCTGTGCCTAGAGGTCGTATTGTAGACCGTAATGGTAAAGTATTAGTTGATAATGCCTCTAAAATGGCGATTACATATACTAGAGGTCGTAAAACCTCACAAAAAGAAATGTTAGATACAGCTAAAAAATTATCATCATTAATCAAAATGGATACTGACAAAATTACTGATAGAGACGAAAAAGACTTCTGGGTCACTTTACACCCTGAAAAAGCTAAAGCTTTAATGAAAAAAGAACAATCTCTATTAGAAAATGGTAGCATTACACAAGAACAATATGATGAACAGCAAAGAAAGAAAATTGGTAAAAAACAATTAGATGACTTATCTGACAAAGATTTACAAATTTTAGCTATATACCGTGAGATGAATGCAGGTAGTACACTAGATCCGCAAACTATTAAAAATGAGGATGTAACAGAAAAAGAATACGCTGCAGCATCTCAACAATTATCTAAGTTACCTGGTGTAAATACATCTATGGATTGGGATAGAAAGTATCCATATAAAGATACGCTTAGAGGTATATTTGGCGAAGTTTCAACATCTACAGAAGGTTTGCCTAAAGAACTAACTGAACAATATTTATCTAAAGGTTATTCACGCAATGATCGTGTCGGTAAATCATATTTAGAATATCAATATGAAGATGTACTTCGTGGTAAGAAGAAACAAATGAAATATACGACTGATAAATCTGGTAAAGTAATAAAATCTGAAGTTATTAATCCAGGTTCTAGAGGACATGATTTACAATTAACAATAGACATTGATTTACAGAAAAAAGTGGAATCATTATTAGATAAACAAATTGAAAAATTACGTAGTCAAGGTGCTAAAGATATGGACAATGCCATGATAGTTGTTCAAGATCCGAAAAATGGTGACATTTTAGCTATGGCTGGTAAACAAATAAGTAAAAGCGGTAAATTAACAGATTATGATATTGGTAACTTTACTGCTCAATTTGCAGTAGGTTCATCGGTAAAAGGCGGAACTTTACTTGCCGGTTATCAAAATCATGCCATTAAAGTAGGAGAAAAAATGGTCGATGAACCATTAAAATTCCAGGGCGGTTTAACTAAACGTTCATACTTTAATAAAGATGGTCGAGTGACAATAAATGATAAAGAAGCACTTATGCATTCATCAAACGTTTATATGTTTAAAACAGCCTTAAAATTAGCTGGAGATCCATATTATTCTGGTATGCCATTACCAAACGATATTACATTAGCTGGTCAAAAGCTTCGAAAAGGTTTAAATCAAGTTGGTCTTGGTGTTAAAACAGGTATAGATTTACCAAATGAAACAAATGGTCAAATTGAACCATTAACTAATAATCCAGGTAATTACTTAGACTTATCTATTGGTCAATACGATACTTATACACCATTGCAACTTTCTCAATATGTATCAACAATCGCAAATGATGGTTATAGAATTCAACCGCATATTGGACTGTCTATACACGATTCAACTAATAAAGATGAACTAGGACCGGTAAAACGAAAAATTAAAGGTAATGTATTGAATAAAGTAAATAATTCTCAAAGAGAAATAAATGAAGTTCAAGACGGATTCAAAATGGCATTTAATGAAAAAGATGGTACCGGTTATGCTAGCTTTAAAAACACAATTGTACCTTCAGCAGGTAAAACAGGAACAGCAGAAGTATTCCAAGATGGGGAATCTAGAGTAAACTCAACTTATATTGGTTATGCACCAATTAAAGATCCAAAACTAGCATTTTCTATTGTCTATACCAATCAACCAGTTCCACCACCTTGGTTAAACGGTGGAGACTTAGGAAGAGATGTTATCAATTATTATTTCAAAGATAAAGATAAAAATGGAGATAGCACTGAAAATAGTAGTGATAAATAATTAAAATTTAAATAAATTACAAACTATTGATACAGATTCTTAAAATTTACTTTGCAATTAATAAAGTAATTGGTATAATGTAAAGGTCGTATTTAGAAAAGGTAAGGAGGAATAATCATGCGCGTTAACGTTACATTAGCTTGTACTGAATGTGGTGAAAGAAACTACATCACTACAAAAAACAAAAGAACTAACCCTGAACGTATTGAAATGAAAAAATACTGTGCACGTGATAATAAACAAACTTTACACCGTGAAACTAAATAATTAATTTATTTAACAAATATTCAATACCAAAAGACGAAATTCCTCAGACGGAATTTCGTCTTTTTAAATTTTATAGTCAAATATTTTATGTTTACAAAACCTCATTTTATTCAAAGCTTTTAACAAAATTTGTACAATCACTTATTTTAATATCATTAAAAAGTTAATATCTTAGTCAACATAATGACATAAAATTAGATAAACGTTATAATATGGGGTAGTAAAAGTAGGTGAAAATTTGAGCAAAAAAAATATAAGAGCTAATATTTTAACTAAAATGAAACAGCATAATAGCATGCAGAAAAATGAGGCAGACAATTGGTTAGCCACAGAACTTATTAATTCTCAAGCATATCAAAATGCATCTTCTATAGGATTTGTGTTGTCATTGTCACATGAAGTAAATACATATCAAATGATTCAACAAGCTTTAAACGATAATAAAGAAGTATATGTACCTGAAGTTAATTATCAGACTAAAGTTATGACTTTTAAACAATTATTAAATATTAATGACATAGAAAAAGATGAAAAAGGTATTAATCATTCAGTTTCTGAATCAAATACTTCCAATCATTTAGATTTAATCGTCGTACCTGGTGTTGGCTTTAGAAAAGATGGCTATCGAATAGGATATGGAGGGGGTTACTATGATCGCTTTCTATCAAATTTCAAGACCAATACAATAAGTTTGCTATATGATTTTCAATTAACTGATTTTCAACCCGATACACACGATCAACCGGTCGATCAATTAATTATTTATAATAGCCACCAATGGAGGCATACATGAACATTAAAAAGCAATTTTGGAAAACCATTTATTACTGGATTAGGTATTTAAACTACGATGTAATTAATAGAGAAAAAGATGACCAAGAAATTTGGTTAAGTAACAAAAGAAAGAAAACAATTGTAATTTTTTCGAATCATATCACTACGACTCAGGAAATTCGGTTTGATAAAAGCAGAGTTATTGAAAATAAGGAAAATATAGAACAACTAGCTGGCTTTCAACCTCAAACAATTCTATTTTATTATTTTACTGATAAATCATTATCGACTGAATCATTAGATGAAACCTATCCGCAAAAAATAAAATTTAGAAGGATTAGTGATGAGAGGGAATTAGAACTTGCAATGCCAAATGTTATTTTATCTAAAATGATAAATCGAGAGGATTCTAAAAAGACATCTATCTTTTATAGAAACAAAGTTCTTTCATCTAATCTCTTAGATAAACATATGCAACGCTTTTCACCAGTTACATATTCCTTAATAATAATTAATATAGTCTTATGGCTATGCATGATACTTTATTTTAATCGTTTTTCTGATGTAAAATTACTTGATGTAGGTGGATTAGTACACTTCAACGTCGTACATGGTGAATGGTATCGTTTAGTTACCTCAATGTTTTTACATTTTAATTTTGAACATATACTCATGAATATGCTTTCACTTTTTATTTTTGGTAAAATAGTTGAATCGGTATTAGGTTCATGGCGTATGTTAGCCATCTATTTATTTGCAGGCATATTTGGAAATTTTGTTTCTTTATCATTTAATACCACAACGATTTCTGTTGGTGCCAGTGGTGCTATTTTTGGGCTTATTGGTTCAATTTTTGCAATTTTATATTTAAGTAAAAGCTTTGATAAAAAAGTAATTGGCCAATTATTAATAGCTTTAGTTATTTTAATCGGATTATCAATATTCATGTCTAATATTAATGTAATGGCACATTTAGGCGGGTTTATTGGTGGTCTCTTAATTACCTTAATTGGTTATTATTTTACTGTTAACCGTAATATTTTCTGGATACTACTGATTATTTTATTAGTATTGTTTGTGGCAATGCAGATAAGAATTTTTAGTATTAAAGAAGATAATATTTATGATAAATTAATTCGGGATCAAATGTTATCCGGTAATTATGATGAAGCTAGAAAAATTGTAAATAAATCTATTAAAAAGGATTACGCTGATGATCAAACATATTACCTAAGCGGTTTAATTACAGCTGCTAAAAGTTCTAAAGCTGAAGCAATGGCGGAATGGGAACGTGGATTAAGGCTGTTTCCTAATTCAGGTGCATTGAATTATGAAATGGCAATTGCTAATCGTTCACTAAAAGATAAAAGTAAAGCCTTAAAATATATTAAAAAAGCTAGAAAAGCTAATCCTCAAAATGCTCAATATAAAAATTTAGAAAAAGAGTTGAGTGAGAAAAGTGACTCGTAAAATTAATAATTTCTATGATGTTTTGCAATTATTAAAAAAATATGGATATATCATCTATTTCAAAGATCCAGAAGATATGTATGAAATGATGTTACAAGAAATCAAATCTTTATACAGTTATGAATTATTAACTAAAGATGAATATCTTAAATGTATATTGATAATAAACCAAAGAAGGAATGAACATAAATGACAAAAATTATTTTAGCTGCTGATATTGGTGGGACTACTTGTAAATTAGGTATTTTTAATACTAATCTAGATAGAATTGAAAAATGGTCAATTCATACAGACACTACTGATCATACAGGAAAACTACTTTTAAAAAATATACATGAATCATTTGAAGCAAAAATTGCAGAATTAAATTACAACATGTCTGATGTAATCGGTGTTGGTATTGGAGTTCCTGGACCTGTAGATTTTGAAACAGGCATCGTTAACGGAGCTGTTAACTTACATTGGGACAACAATGTTAATGTCACTGAAATCTATCAAAATTTCATCGATTGTCCAGTGTATGTTGATAATGATGCCAATGTTGCTGCATTAGGCGAGAAACATAAAGGTGCTGGTAATGGTGCTGACGATGTTGTAACTATCACATTAGGTACAGGCCTTGGTGGAGGTATTATCTCAAATGGTGAGTTAGTACATGGTCATAATGGTTCAGGTGCTGAAATTGGCCATTTTAGAGCTGATTTCGACCAACGTTTCAAATGTAACTGTGGCAAATCAGGCTGTATTGAAACGGTTGCCTCTGCTACAGGTGTTGTCAATTTAGTTAACTTTTATTATCCAAAATTAACGTTTAAATCTTCAATTTTACAACTTATAAAAGATAATGAAGTTACAGCTAAAGCTGTGTTTGATGCAGCTAAAGAAGGTGACCAATTCTGTATCTTTATCACTGAAAAAGTAGCAAATTATATCGCTTATTTATGTAGTATTATTAGTGTTACTAGTAATCCTAAATACATTGTACTAGGTGGTGGAATGTCTACAGCTGGTTTAATTTTAGTTGAAAATATTAAAACTGAATATCGTAATTTAACGTTTAATCCAGCTCAACATGAAACAGAAATTGTACAAGCAGAATTAGGTAATGATGCAGGTATTACAGGTGCAGCAGGACTTATCAAAACATATATTTTAGATAAGGAAGGTGTAAAATAATGGCAATTGTTGACGTAGTAGTTATTCCAGTAGGTACTGAAGGGCCAAGCGTTAGTAAATACATCGCTGAAATTCAAACAAAGTTAAAAGAATTTAAAGATCAAGGTAAAATCGATTATCAATTAACACCTATGAATACACTTATTGAAGGTGATTTAAAGGATTTATTCGAAGTTGTACAAGCAATACATGAATTACCATTTGATAAAGGATTAGATAGAGTTTGTACAAATATAAGAATTGATGATCGCAGAGATAAATCTAGAAAGATGAATGATAAATTAAAATCTGTACAAAAACATTTAGATAATAGTGGGGAATAAATCATGAGAATTTCTAGTTTAACTTTAGGTTTAGTAGATACTAATACCTATTTTATTGAAAATGAAAACAAAGTATTACTCGTAGATCCATCTAGTGAATCTGATAAAATTATAAAAAAATTAAATCAAATTAATAAACCTTTAGAAGCTATTATACTGACACATGCCCATTACGATCATATTGGGGCATTAGACGATATTATAGAAAAATATAATGTACCAGTTTATATGCATAAAGAAGAATTCGACTTCTTAAATGATCCAGAAAAAAATGGTGCATCAAAATTCAAACAATATGGTATGCCTCAAGTTATAAGTCAGGCCAAACCAAAATCACTTGATGAGGGACCAGCTCAAATTGGTGATTTTACATTTGATGTATTGCATACACCTGGACACTCACCAGGAAGTTTATCTTTTGTTTTCAAAAAATTCGCAGTAGTCGGTGACACATTATTTAATAATGGTATTGGTAGAACAGATTTATACAAAGGCGATTATGAAACTTTAGTAGATTCTATTAAAGATAAATTATTCGAATTAGATGGAGATTTACCATTATTCCCAGGCCACGGTACTTATACAACTGTTGATGATGAACAATTAAATCCATTTTTAAATGGTTAAAGTAAAACTAACACCTCCTACGTTAATATATGTAGGAGGTGTTTTTATGAAGATTCTATTTCAAGAAATAATTAATAAAGGAATTGCATATAAAGCGAGTGATATACACTTTATTCCTATGGAGCATTATGTTCATATTAAATTTAGAGTAAATGATACATTAACACCTTATGAAACACTTGATATTAATATATATCGTAAGTTATTGGTGTTTATGAAATTCCAAGCTGGTTTAGATGTTTCTACACAACAAATCGCTCAAAGTGGCCGCTATACATATAAATTAAGGTCAGTTTCGTATTTCAACCCTTCCTTTATCAATTGGATGTGAAAGTTGTGTTATAAGAATTGTGCCTCAATATTTTCAAAGTAAAAAGGAAACATACGAGTTTAAAGATTTTAAACATTTTATGAATAAGAAGCAAGGTTTATTGCTTTTTACTGGTCCTACAGGTTCAGGAAAAAGTACATTAATGTATCAAATGGTTATGTATGCACAAAAAGAGTTAAACCTAAATGTTATTTCTATTGAAGATCCAGTTGAACAAATTTTAAAAGGTATTACTCAAATTTCTGTTAATAACAAAGCAGGTATTACTTACGCTAGTTCATTTAAAGCAATTTTAAGATGTGATCCAGACGTTATTTTAATCGGAGAAATTCGTGATGCTGAAATCGCTAAATATGTCTTTCAAGCTAGTCTAAGTGGTCATTTGGTATTAAGTACATTACACGCCAATGATTGTAGAGGGGCTTTACTTAGATTATTAGAAATGGGAGTAACAGTTCAAGAATTATCTCAAGCTATAAATTTAATTTCCAATCAACGATTAATTACAACATCATATAATCATAGACAATTAGTGTGTGAACTAATGTTTAAAAATCAAATTAATTACTTTTTTGAACATAACCAAACGATGCCAAAATCTTTTAAACGATTAGCATCAAAATTAGATGATATGACAAAAGAAGGTATTATATGTGAAACTATTGCTGATAAATATATTTAAATTCAGACAAGCCAAATGCCTAACTAAATCTGAACAATTAGATTTAGTGTATAGATTACATCAATTACTTAAACATGGATTTACTCTTTACGAATCATTTAAATTTTTAAATCTACATTTTAAATATAGAGGAGATAAATCACATGATGAAGTGTTAAATAAAATAGAACAAGGTGCAACTTGCTGGGAAGTATTTAAATACTTAGATTATTCAAGTGACATTGTTACACAAACATATTTAGCTGAAAGATTTGGAAATTTAGAACTTTCTCTATTAGAAGCTACAAGATATTTAAAAAAGCAAATACAAGTTACTCAAAATGTTTTAAAGACGATACAGTATCCTATTGTATTAATAATTACTTTTATATTAATATTAACGTTACTCAATTTTACAGTTATACCTCAATTTAAAGAATTATACCAATCTATGAATATAGAACTTTCTCCATTACAATCTATTCTTTCTTATTTTATTACAACTTTCCCTTTATTCATCATAATTTTATCCAGTGTAATATGTATATTATCTATCATATTTAAATATCGTTTTAATAAGATGACTATAGAAAATCAAATTCAATTAATGTGTCACATTCCAATTATTAAACATTATTATAAAATTTTAAAAACGTATCAATTATCAAATGAGTTTGCCCATTTTTATAGAAATGGAGTTAATTTACAGATAATCGTTAGAATTTATAAACAATCAGAGAATAATCAATTTCATCAATTTTTAGGAGACAGGTTACTCAACCAATCTTATCAAGGAGAAAATCTACCTGATATATTAAAAAAATTAAATTGCTATGAAAATGACTTGATTAAATTTATAGAACAAGGAGAAAAAAGTGGAAAACTTGATATCGAATTAACGCTATATAGTCAGATACTTATACAACAATTCGAAGCTATGGCTAAAAGACACATTAAATTCATTCAACCAGTTATCTTTTTAATATTAGGATTATTTATCGTTGCACTTTATTTAACTATTATGCTACCTATATTTGACATGTTGCAGTCAATTAAATAGTAAGGAGGACTTATAAATTGAAGATATTCAAAACACTGTTTAACAAAAAGGCATTTACATTAATTGAAATGTTACTAGTTTTATTAATAATTAGCTTATTGCTTATTCTAATTATTCCCAATATAGCTAAACAAACTGCTCATATACAAACTACTGGTTGTGACGCTCAAGTGAAAATGGTTAATAGTCAAATTGAAGCATATACTTTAAAACACAATAGAAATCCTAATACCATCCAAGATTTAATTTCTGAAGGATTTATTAAAGAAAACCAAAAAAATTGCAAATCAGGAGAAACTATTAGTATTAATAATGGCGAAGCGGTTGCAAATTAAATATTTACCATCATTTACTTATCTAGAGATGTTAATGGTTATGTTTATTCTAGCTATACTAACTGCATGTACACTTATTGGTAAAACACTATTATCAGTATCAGCTTCTAACGAAGAATTAAACATTAATCATCTGATAACTCAAATGAATTATTTAAAATCTAAAGCTATCAATGAGAAACAATCAATTTCATTAATATTTACTAACGAAACAAATTGTATAAAAGTAAAAGAAGAACATGGTTCAAAATATCAGTTGAAAATTAAAGGCGGAAAAATAGTCAATATAGCTAAGATACAATTATTAACATTTAATAAAGATGGACATATTAATAATTTTGGTTCAATAAACTTAAAAATGAAACATGGGAATTATAAATTAATATTTCACATAGAAAAGGGGCGCATAAGGTATATTAAAATATAAAATTAAGGGGAGTGTTCTATTAGATAGTTTATTGGCCTTTTTAATCATGAGTACGATTACACTTGTGTTCATGAGTTCAATTCATCATCTTATTAAAACATATCAAAATCAATTAGATTTATTAGAAATGCAAAAAGTCATTATAGTAGCCTTAAATAAAATCGATATAAAACAAATAAAGCAAGGAGTATTTATTGATCAATTTCAAGTTAGAATGTCTAAACAAACAATTTGTGTTTCAAATTGGCCAAAAAAGAAAAACTATTGTGTTAAGAAATAGGATACAAGGGTTTACTTTTATTGAAATGATTTTTGCTCTACTTATTACCATAGTAATCCTTACTTCACTACCCTTAACTATAAAACTAGTGAGTCATTATAAAGCGTTAGCTAACGAAAACAGCTCGATAGAATTTGAATTCTTTCATAGAGATTTAATAAGAGACATAAATCAAAATAATCTTAAATTATTTGTGAAAAACAAACATACATTCATTTTAAGGAATAATGAAAGTGGCGTAGAATATACATTTAAAAACAATAAAGTATACAAACAAATTAACGGCAAGGGGAATGTTACTTTATTAAATCAAGTTAATGTAGAAAAAATAATAAAGTCGAATGATAACATAATCAAAATTATACTGAAGGTAGGAAATCCGAATTATAAACAAATCAAAACCCTCTATTTATAAACAAAAAGCATTTATAAGTCCTTTTTTAATGATTATTTTTTTCATTTATTTAACTATTATATCTTTTTATGTAAGCCAATATAGTTTAAAATTAAAGACAACACATAACTTAGAAAAAACATATAAAGAAGTTATAGTTAATAAGCTCAAAGAGGTAGATGTTGTTGCAATTAAATAAAACACCAATTATATTAATAGGCTTCATGGGTACTGGTAAAACTACAGTAGGAAGTTACATGAGAAATCAATTAAAACTTAGTTATGTGGATTTAGATCAATATATTGAACTAAAAGAACATATGACAATACCTCAAATTTTTGATGAACAAGGTGAAACACATTTTAGAGATTTAGAGTATAAATATTTAAAAGACACTTTAAATAAGTTTGATATTATTTCTACAGGTGGTGGAATAATTGAAAATCAAGCTTCTCTTGATTTATTAAAATTACAAAAAAATGTAATTTGGTTAGATTGTGACATTGAAATTGTATTTGAAAGGATTGTTAATGATCCTCATAGACCAAATGCTAATAATAAGTCACTAAATCAACTAAAAAACTTGTATTCATCAAGGATTTCAAGATATAATGAAATCGCATTCATGAAAGTGAATAGTAATCAAAATGTATCAGATATTTATCAAGAAATTACAACTTCATTAAATAGCGATTGATCAGTATTAGAGAGAATAAAAGATAGCTTTTATCGCCGAAGGTGCAAGTAGCAATACTACGAAACTCTCAGGCAAAAGGATAATACTGTTACGCGTTCCTGGAGAATAACTTTAAACAGGGTAGCAATTGTTTTGCTACTCTGTTTTTAAATAAATATAGGGGGTTTTGACATGACAAGCGAGTTAAAAAAGACGCCATTATATCAAAATTATGTAGACAGTGGTGCTAAGATAGTAGAATTTGGTGGATGGGCAATGCCTGTTCAATTTTCAAGTATTAAAGAAGAGCACAATGCAGTTCGTTATGAAACTGGTTTATTCGATGTAAGTCATATGGGAGAAGTTCAAATCCAAGGTGCAGAGGCAAAAGCATTTGTACAATATATTTTATCGAATGATACTAACAATCTAACTGATTCAAAAGCACTATACACTGCTTTATGTAATGAAGAAGGCGGCATTATTGACGACTTGGTTACATATAAATTAGCAGATAATGACTATTTATTAGTTGTTAATGCCGGAAATACCGATAAAGACTTCCAATGGATTGAAAAACAATCTAAAAAATTTGATGTTGAAGTAAAAAATGTTTCTAAAGATTATGGTCAATTAGCATTGCAAGGACCAAAAGCTAGAGACTTAATTCAAAAATTAGTAGACATAGATATTTCTGAAATGGGTATGTTTGAATTTAAAAAAGATGTTCAACTTTTAAATAAAAACGTTATTCTTTCTCAATCAGGTTATACAGGTGAAGACGGTTTTGAAATTTATTGTGATGCTAAAGATACTGTAGATATCTGGAATGGTTTATTAGAATACGACGTAGTTCCTTGTGGTTTAGGAGCTAGAGATACTTTAAGATTAGAAGCTGGTTTACCATTACATGGTCAAGATTTAACTGAATCAATTACTCCATATGAAGGTGGAATTGCATTTGCTGCTAAACCTTTAATTGAAGAAGATTTTATCGGTAAATCTGTATTAAAAGACCAAAAAGAAAATGGTTCAACAAGACGTACTGTTGGATTAGAAATTTTAGATAAAGGTATTGCTAGAACTGGATACGAAGTATTAGATTTAGATGGTAATCAAATTGGAGAAGTAACTTCAGGAACAAAATCTCCTTCTTCTGATAAATCAATCGCATTAGCTATTATCAATAGAGATGAGTTTGAAATGGGTAAAGAAGTACTTGTTCAAATTAGAAAAAGACAAGTAAAAGCAAAAATTGTTAAGAAGAACCAAATTGAAAAATAGAACAAAGGGGTGGACGAATTGAGTCATCGTTATATACCATTAACTGATCAAGATAAGCAAGAAATGTTAGACACTATAGATGCAAAATCAATTGATGAATTATTTGGAGACGTTCCTTCAGATATTTTATTAAATAGAGATTTAGGCATTGGAGAGAGTGAATCTGAAACAACTTTATTAAAACGTTTAAATAAAGTTGCTAGTAAAAACGTTACAAAAGAAACTCACGCATCTTATCTTGGTGCTGGCGTGTACGACCACTATGCACCTTCTGTTGTAGATGCAATGATTTCTAGATCAGAATTCTATACTGCTTACACACCATATCAACCAGAAATTTCACAAGGCGAACTACAAGCTATTTTCGAATTCCAAACATTAATTTGTGAATTAACTAATATGGATGTAGCAAACTCTTCTATGTATGATGGTATGACTAGTTTTGCTGAAGCATGTATTTTAGCTTATAGTCACACTAAAAAGAATAAAATTGTTGTATCAAAAGGATTACATTATCAAGCATTACAAGTATTAAATACGTATGCTAAAACACGTCAAGAATTTGAAGTCGTAGAAGTAGATTTAGATGGTACTATAACTGATTTAGAAAAACTAGAACAAGCAGTTGACGATGATACTGCAGCAGTAGCTGTACAATATCCAAATTTCTTTGGTTCAATAGAAGACTTAGAGAAAATTCAAAGCTTTATAGAAGATAAAAAAGCATTATTCATTGTTTATGCTAATCCTTTAGCATTAGGTTTATTAACACCTCCTGGATCATTCGGTGCTGATATAGTAGTTGGAGATACACAACCATTTGGTATTCCATCTCAATTCGGTGGACCACATTGTGGTTACTTCGCTACTACTAAAAAGCTAATGCGTAAAGTACCAGGTAGATTAGTTGGTCAAACCCAAGATGATGAAGGAAACAGAGGTTTTGTATTAACTTTACAAGCACGTGAACAACATATTCGTCGTGATAAAGCAACTTCAAATATTTGTTCTAACCAAGCGTTAAATGCTCTAGCTTCATCTATTGCAATGTCAGCTTTAGGTAAACAAGGTATATATGATATAGCTGTACAAAACTTTGAACATGCTAACTATGCTAAACAATCATTTAAAGACGCTGGATTTAATGTTTTAGAAGGTACTTCGTTCAATGAATTCGTAGTAGAATTTAATAAACCAATTATTGAAGTTAATAAAGCTTTAGCTGAGGAAGATATTATTGGTGGCTTTGACTTGAGTGTAGTTTCAAGTGAATTCAATAACCATATGCTTATTGCAGTTACTGAATTAAGAACTAAAGAAGAAATCGATACATTTGTTAAGAAAGCTGGTGAAATTAATGGTAAGTAAATCAAGTCCACTTATTTTTGAAAGATCTAAAGAGGGTAGATATGCCTATTCTTTACCGCAAAGCGAAATTAACAACAATTCATTTGAATCGATTTTAGATGATAAATTTATTAGAAAAGATAAAGCTGAATTCCCTGAAGTAGCTGAATTAGATTTAGTACGTCACTATACAGAGTTATCTAACAAAAACTTCGGTGTCGACACTGGTTTTTATCCGTTAGGCTCATGTACAATGAAATACAATCCTAAAATTAATGAAAAGGTAGCAAGAATTCCTGGTTTCAGTGAAGCACACCCACTTCAAGATGAAAACCAAATCCAAGGATCTCTTGAAATTATTTATAGTTTACAAGAAGAACTTAAAGAAATTACAGGTATGGATGAAGTTACGCTTCAACCAGCTGCAGGGGCACATGGTGAGTGGACTGCATTAATGATTTTCAAAGCTTACCACCAAAATAATGGTGAAGGTCATCGTGATGAAGTTATCGTTCCTGACTCAGCTCACGGAACAAACCCTGCGTCAGCATCATTTGCTGGGTTCAAATCAGTTACCGTAAAATCAAACGAACGTGGAGAAGTCGATATTGAAGACTTAAAACGTGTTGTAAATGAAAATACAGCAGCGATCATGTTAACGAATCCTAATACATTAGGTATTTTTGAAAAAAATATTATGGAAATTAGAGAAATTGTCCATGAAGCTGGTGGTTTATTATACTATGATGGCGCTAACTTAAATGCTATTATGGATAAAGTTCGCCCAGGAGACATGGGATTTGATGCAGTTCATTTAAATCTTCATAAAACATTTACTGGTCCACATGGTGGCGGTGGCCCTGGTTCTGGACCTGTTGGAGTTGTAAAAGAATTAGCAAGCTATTTACCAAAACCAATGGTAATTAAAGAAAATGACTATTATAAATATGATAATGATATCAAAAACTCTATTGGACGAGTTAAACCATTCTACGGTAACTTTGGTATTTATCTAAGAGCATATACTTATATTAGAACAATGGGTGCAAAAGGCCTTAAAGAAGTTTCAGAAGCTGCGGTATTAAATGCTAACTACTTAAAAGCACGCTTAAATGATCATTTTGAGATTCCATATCAACAATATTGTAAACACGAATTTGTGTTAAGTGGTATTAAACAAAAACAATATGGCGTTAGAACATTAGATATGGCTAAAAGATTATTAGACTTTGGTGTACATCCACCAACAATTTACTTCCCATTAAATGTGGAAGAAGGTATGATGATTGAACCTACAGAAACTGAATCAAAAGAGACATTAGATCATTTTGCAGATACTTTAATCCAAATTGCTAATGAAGCTAAAGACGATCCAGATAAAGTTCTTGAAGCCCCTCATACTACAATAATAGACAGATTAGATGAAACAACAGCTGCAAGAAAACCAATTCTTAAATTTGAAAATCTACATGCTGAAAAATAATAATTTTTATAGAGCCCGTTAGTGTATCATTCTGATGTGCACCCCAAAAGTTGGACTAAAAATCTAACTTTATGGGGTGCATTTTTTATGGGTAAACATTATAAATTTGAAATCAAATTAAAAATAGTTCACGAATATTTAAATAGTAGTTTAGGATATAAGAGATTAACTAAAAAATATAATCTTTCTCATCATTCTTTACTTCAAAGATGGGTTAACCAGTATTTGGAATCGGGCCCAGAAGGATTAGATAAAAAAATGAAAAATAGCTCATATACTAGAGATTTTAAAGTATCTGTTTTAAGATTTAGACAAGAAAATCAATTGTCTTATCGAGAAACAGCGAATCATTTTAAAATTACCAATCCT